>JAITBV010000079.1 GCA_031283395.1 Candidatus Adiutrix sp. | reverse complement strand
CCACTTGGCGCCGGTCAATCCGGGCCGGCTTCTTTAATACTATGGTTTGACTGCGGACGGCCAGGAATGGGGGCGGGGCGTAAGGTTCCACCCGGTCGTCATCCTCATCGCCGTTACCTTCCACCAAACCCACACGCAAGTCACCCTCGGTCTCGGCTGGCGGAGCCTTGATCTGGGTTTCAGTTCCACTCTCAGCGCCCAACAGAGCGGCCATTTCCAGGCCGGCCTGGACGGGATCGGAAACCCCGGGGATGAAGGCCCAACGATTATCAACCCACACCCAACCGCCTATACCGAAAAGGCTACAGGAAATCAGAACCACCAAGAAGTATTCCCAGACGGCGGCCCGCTTCTTATATGGCTTCGGTCGGCTGAACATAGTCCTTAATAACCCACTGAAAGGGTCTGAAATTCCTTTAGGGGTCGCAGACTTGGCAGGCCCCGGTCTCACAGGTCAGGCGTCCCCCCGGGTCCGGGCCGTCTCCCCGCCAGAAGGGCGACATGGCTCTCAGTTTGGCAATTATGGGCGGGAATATCCGGAGGGCTTGGTCCACCTCGTCTTCCGTATTGTGGACGGACAGGGATAGGCGGATGGAGCCGTGGGCCGCGGTGAAAGGCACGCCCATGGCCCGGAGCACATGGGAGGGTTCCAGGGAACCGGAGGTGCAGGCCGAGCCCGAGGAGGCGCAGAGGCCCTGGCCGGCCAGGTGCAGCAGAATGGCCTCGCCTTCCACGTATTCAAAACTGATGTTGGTGGTGTTGGGCACCCGGTCCGCCCCCCCGCCGTTTACGCGGGTATGGGTGACGGCCGAGGACAGGCCGTTTTCCAGTTTGTCGCGGAGGGCCCGCACCCGGGTGTTTTCGTCATCCAGGTTGGCCAGGGCCAATTCGGCGGCCCGGCCGAGGCCGACGATATAGGGCACGTTTTCCGTGCCGCCCCGGCGGCCGCTTTCCTGGTGGCCGCCGATGAGGAAGGGCGAGAATTTAAGGCCCCGGCGCACATAGAGCGCGCCCACGCCCTTCGGCGCGTGAAACTTGTGGCCGGAGATGGACAGGAGGTCTATCCTGGTGGCGGCCAGGTTGAGGGGTATTTTCCCGGCGGCCTGGACGGCGTCGGTGTGGAAGAGGATGCCACGCTCGGCGCAGGCCTCGGCCATTTCGACCACCGGGAATATGACCCCGGTCTCGTTATTGGCCCACAGGAAGGTGGCCAGGGCCGTGTCCGGGGTCAGGGCTTCCAGGAACTGGTCCCACAGGAGCCGGCCGCTTTCGTCCACCCCGATCTCGGTGACCCGGTAGCCCATTTTCCCCAGTAAGGGCAGGTTGCTCAGGATGGCCTGGTGTTCCGTCCGGCTGGTGACCAGGTGCCGGCGGTCGGGCTGGGTGCGCAGGGCCGACCAGATGGCGGTGTTGTCGCTCTCCGTGCCGCAGGAGGTGAAGATTATTTCCTTGGGGTCGCAACCCAGGAGGGCGGAGGTGGCCTCCCTGGCCCGGCGTATGTCCCGGGCCGTTTCGCCCCCGAAGGGATACATGCTGGAGGGGTTGCCGTAGCGCCGGCTGAAAAACGGCAGCATGGCCTCGACCACTTCCGGAGCCGTCATCGTCGTGGCGTTGTTGTCGAAGTAGATCGTTTCGCTCATGGCCGGACTTCCCTGACGGTGATGTTTTCCGAGACCAGTTCCCTTAGTTTTCCCGTGACGAAATCGGCCAGGGTGCGCTTGGAAGACGGGCAGGCGGCGCAGGCGCCCTTTAGGGTCACCTGGACTTCGTCGCCGACTATGTCCACCAGTTCAATGTCGCCCCCGTCGTGCATCAGGGCCGGGGCTATATCCTCGCGGATGGCCTCTTCAATGAGCCTGGCCTTCTGGAGGAAGGTCAGCTTGCGGCCCGGGGTGGCCGTTGCCGGGGCGGGCGGGGGCGCGCCCTCGGCCCCCTGGTCCGACAGGCGGGCCAGGATTTTTTCTATCTCCTCCGCGCAGCGGCCGCAGCCCCCGCCGGCCTTGGTGTAGGCGGTGACGTCCTCCACCGTGGTCAGGCCGTTCTCCCGGGCCACCCGTTCTATTTCCCGCTCCGTGACCCCGAAGCATTCGCAGACTATGGGGCTGTTGGCCTGAGGCAACGGCACGCCCCGGTAATTGGCCGCCGCCGCCTCCAGGGCCTCCCGGCCCAGGACCGAGCAGTGCATCTTTTCCCGGGGCAGCCCGCCGAGGTAATCGGCTATGTCCTGGTTGGTCACCCGGAGGGCCTCGTCGAGGGTCTTGCCCTTTATCATTTCGGTCAGGGCCGAGGACGAGGCGATGGCGCTGGCGCAGCCGAAGGTCTGGAAGCGCGCGTCTTCTATGCGGTCCGCGCCCCGGTCCATCTGAAGGGTCAGCCGGAGGGCGTCGCCGCAGGACAGGGAGCCGACCTGGCCGTCGCCGTCTATGCGGTCCACCACGCCGACGTTGCGGGGGTTTTCAAAGTGATCTTTTACTTTTTCCGTGTAATCCCACATGGTTCATCCTCAGATTTTAGCCGCCCTGGCCTGATGGAAGGCCAGGGCCGCCTTTATGAAGTCGCGGAACAGGGGGTGGGGTTTCATGGGCGTGGATTTGAATTCCGGATGAAACTGGCAGCCCAGGAACCAGGGATGTTCGGGCAATTCCACTATCTCCACCAGGTCTTTGTCAGGAGACAGCCCGCTGAATTTGAGCCCTTTCCGGCTCAGAAGGTCCAGATAGTCGTTGTTGAATTCAAATCGGTGGCGGTGCCTTTCCTGTATTTCGGCTTCCCGGTAGGCCCGGTGGGCCAGGGTGCCGCTGGCCAGCCGGCAGGGATAGGAGCCCAGGCGCATGGCGCCGCCCAGGCTGCTGATGATCTTGTCCTTGGCCTGGGGAGCGCATTCCTCGCTGGCGGCCTCAGGCAGACCCGCCACGTTCCGGGCGAATTCGACGGCCAGGCACTGCATGCCCAGGCTGATGCCGAAGAGGGGGCGCTTGTTCTCCCGGGCGAAGCGGGCCGCCAGGATCATGCCCGCCACGCCCCGGTCGCCGAAACCTCCCGGGATGAGGATGCCGTCAAGGTCCCCCAGGTGGCGCTCAAGATTCCGGGGCCGAAGTTCTTCGGCGTTGACGTGCCTGATAAGGACCCGGCACTGGCTGTCCAGCCCTCCGTGGGTCAGGGCTTCGTGGAGGCTCTTGTAGGATTCCCCTAAGGAGACGTATTTGCCCACCAGGCCGATCGAGACCTCGTGGCGGGGGCTGTTCAGGCGGTCGTTCAGCTTCCGCCAGGGGGTCATGTCCGGCTCGCCCTTGAAGCGCAGGAGGCGGGCCACCTTGTTGTCGATGCCTTCCCGGTGGTATTCCAGGGGCACTTCGTAGATGTTCTTCACATCCACCGCTGAAAAGACGGCGTCCAGGGGCACGTCGCAGAACAGGGCGATTTTCCGCTTCAGTTCCTGGGTCAGGAGTTCTTCCGAGCGGCACAGGATTATGTCCGGCTGGATGCCGATGGACCTCAGTTCCTTGACGCTGTGCTGGGTGGGTTTGGATTTGGGCTCCCCGGAGGTCTTCAGATAGGGCACCAGGGTCAGGTGGATATACAGGCAACGGGTCTTGCCCAGGTCGTTTTTAAGCTGGCGTATGGCTTCCAGGAAAGGCAGGCCCTCGATGTCGCCCACCGTGCCGCCTATCTCCACCAGGAGTACGTCCAGGTCCGGGGACGCGGCCGAGCGGATGGCCGCCTTGACCTCGTCGGTGACGTGGGGTATGACCTGGACCGTTCCGCCCAGATACAATCCCTGGCGTTCCTTGTTCAGGACCTGGGTGTATATGCGGCCGGCCGTATAGGTGTTCCGGTGGCTCATGGGCACGCCCAGGAAGCGCTCGTAGTGGCCCAGGTCCAGGTCGGTTTCGGCTCCGTCGTCGGTGACGAAGACCTCGCCGTGCTGGAAGGGGCTCATCAGGCCCGGATCAAGGTTCAGATAGGGGTCGAGTTTTTGCAGCGAAACATTGAGTCCCCGGGCTTTCAGGAGGGCGCCGATGGAGGCCGCGGCCAACCCCTTGCCCAGGGAGGAGAGCACCCCGCCGGTGACGAAAATGAATTTGGTTTTTTTCATCGGCGTTCCCCGCCTATGGAACTGGCGACCGCACGGGCCGGCGGGCCAATT
>JAITBV010000313.1 GCA_031283395.1 Candidatus Adiutrix sp. | reverse complement strand
CCTGAGCTTTTTTTCAGGGTCGTCCTCGTCGGCGAACCATTCCCTGACCGCGTTTGAACGGGCCGCCTTGGCCATGAGCCCGATTTCCCTGTTCAGGTGGGCCCCGAGAGCCCCCGCGGTATTGGAGGTATAGAGCTTGGCGTAGTCCACGGATACCTGTTTGGTCACGTCCCGGATCGCCGCCAGCATGAGCGCCACCATGACCAGGGAGGAGACCACCAGGAGCGCTATGTTTATATTGCGAAAGCGGACGGAGATCCGTTGCTTTCCCAGGAACATGTCGTCTTCCAGGCTTTTTTCAACTTCGGGATCTTTCAACACGGGTCTTTCAACCTCCATGGCCAGTCTGACAATTTTTTATTATAACACATTTTTGGGGGGATCGGGCGGGTAAGCTCCTCAACCCTGGAGCAGCCAAAAAACACCTAAGGAGAGCCCCAGGCTCAGGACCCGGAAGAACTGGTTAACGAAGATGAGGACCAGGCCCAGGCGGACCTGGAAGAAGCCTAAGTAAGCGCCCAACTGCCAGCGCAGGACCCGGATGGGGGTGGCGATGATGTTGCCCAGGATAAGGGCCGCGGCGGCCTGGGCCACGGTGAGGGACGAGTTTTCAATGAGGGCCCCGGCCGCGGCGAAGCCGGAGGAAAACTCGGAAGTGAAGGCGAAAATGACCAGTGCGGCGGCCTGGGCCGGCAGAAAGAAATCCGGGAAATGGACGGCGGCGGCCTTCTCCAGCCAGGTGAAAAAACCGAAGTGGGAGGCCAGGGTGATAAGGTAATAGACCGGGGCGGCCACGCTGACCAGGACGGCCAGGCGGCGCCTGAGGCGGGCCTGGAGCCCGGGCCGTATCTCGCGCCAGGTCCTGGGCGCTTCTTCCTTAGCCGCGGGGCCGCCGGCCCCTTCGGCCGCCGGCAGAATGAGGCGGCCCAGGGCCGCGGCGCCCAGAAGGCGCAGGGTGGCCGCGGCGAACATGACGGCCGTATAGGCCAGCCCGGCCCGGCCGGCGAAGGCGGCGGCCACGGCCAGGGTGGAGGGCAGGTGGACGATGAAGGTGGGCCAGGAACCGTTTAAGAGGTTGGCCACGGCCAGGGCCCGGGGGCTCAGTTCGCGGCGGTCCAGGGCTTCGGACAGCATGCCGTTGGCCGCCGGCGCGGAAACCAGGGCCAGGGTGAAGCTGGCCGCCGCGGCCCGGGGCAGCCGGGCCCAATTGGTCAGGGGGGCCGCCAGCCTGCCCAGGCGCCGGGACAGGCCCTTGGCTTCAATGAACATGGCCGCGGCCAGGCCCAGGCTCATGAAGACGAGGGCCCGGGCCAGGGGTCTTAAGACCTTGGAAATCAACAGGCCCGGCTCCATAAAGACTAAGAATTCCCCGGGCCGGGCCAGGCCCAGAAGGGCCGTGACCAGGGCCGCGGCCAGGGTGGGCAGCCAGAGGGAGGCTTTCCCGCCCGGCCGGGGAGGGGCTGTTTTTTCACTGTTCACGGCCACGGCCCGTTTCAAGGCTTTTGTTTTTTGACTATCATCAGCGAAAGATAGGGGGGGCTGGTCACGGGCCGGCGGTCGAGATCGCCCCTGATCTCCTCGTCGGGCAGGCCCACCTTGGAATAGAGGACGGCCCGGTCCAGGAGGTTTTTCTTTTTCAACAGTTCCTGGATCTTGTCGTAGGAGCGGTAGGTCTTGAGGATGGCCACGTTGTCGCTGAGGTCCAAAAGGTCGCTGAAATTTTCCGGGTCCTCCACCCCGCTGATGATGGTCAGGGATTCCAGGCCGGAGACCAGGGGCTGGTTGGCCCGGGCCGCGGCCAATTGATAGGAGGTGACGCCGGGCACAGTGACCACGCGGCCCGGGGGCAGAAGTTCGCTGAGGTAGGGCAGCATATAGCTGTAGGTGCTGTAGGTGGAGGGGTCGCCCAGGGTGAGGAAGGCGGCGTTCAGGCCCGCCTTGAGCGCGGCGGCCATCTCCTCGGCGTTGGCCCGCCAGGCCGAGGCCAGGCCCGGGCCGCTGCCCACCATGGGGAAGTCGAGCCGCCTGACCTCAATGCCCGGCTTCAGGTGAGGGGCGGCGATGCGCTGGGCCAGGCTGTAGTCGTTGCCGGGCGAAGCGGCGGTGAAGACCAGGTCCACTTGGCCCAGGATGCGGACCGCCTTGAGGGTCAAGAGTTCGGGGTCGCCCGGCCCGACGCCGAGGCCGTAGAGAGTGCCTATATTGGTCGTCACTTTTTTCTCCTGCTATTCGTCAAGCGTAAGGCCGGTGGCCCGGGCCAGTTCCTTCAAACCCGTAAGGAGAGCGGGGGTGGGCCGGGCCAGGACGGCCTCGGGTATCTTATGGACCCGGCCGGTCTTGAAGGCGGCCAGGGGCTGATAGGCGGGCCGCCCGAGAATCTGGCCGAGGCCCGCGCGGTTCATGGGGCCGGCCTGGGAGATGAAAACATCCACTTCCCCGGCCTTGGCCAGGAGCCGCTCCGGTCCGTAATCGGCGATGATCAGGCCGGGGCCCTGGGCCCGGGCATCGGCGGCCACGTTGCGCCCCCCGGCCAGTTCCACCAGCCAGGCCGGCAGGGAATCCGGGGTGAAGGTCTTGACCTGGGTGTGGATGGCCTCCAGGAAGACGCCGGGTTTTTCCGCCTCGGGCCTCCGGGCGGCCGCGGCCCGATAGGCCGCGACCTGGCGGTCGAAATCGGCGATGAGGTCTTCGGCCTCGGCCTGTCGGCCCACCAGGGCCCCCAGTTCCCGCCAATAGGCGTAGAGTTCGCCGCTTTTCTGCACCTGCCGGGCCAGGACCTCGATGCCGGACCGCTTAAGGGCGGCCATGAGCTGGCGGTTGGAGGACAGGTGCATGGGCCGGACCAGGACCAGGTCCGGCCGGGCGGCCAGGAATTTTTCCACGTCGTCGCGGGAAGTGAAAATGCGCGGCTGCCAGCCGGCCGTCTCCGGGCCTTCATAGGTCTCCCGCTCGGAGACGCCCACCAGGTTGTCCCGGGCTCCCAGGCGCAGGAGGACTTCGGTGTGGGCCGCGTAGAGGCTTATGATCCGGCGTTCCGCCGGGGTTTTTGTTTCGGCCGGCGCGGCCGGGGCCGCCCCGGCCAGGGCCAGGCCGGCGAGAGCGGCTATCAGTAGAAAATATCTCATAAACTATTTATATTAGCATATTTTTCAAAGAGGCGCCAGAGGCCGGAAAGAGGCCGAAAGCCCCCCGGTGAAGCCGTCGCGGATCACGGCGGCCTCGGCCTCGTAAACCTCGGTCAAAATGGGGGCGGTGAAGGTCGTCGCGGCCGGGCCGGCCGCGGCCACCCGGCCATTTTTCAAAAAGACGAATTCGTGGCCGAAGGCCGCGCCCAGGTTCAAATCATGGGTGACGGTAATCACCAGGGCCCCGGCTTCGGCCCTGCGCCGGGCCAGACCCATGACGGTCAGGGCGTGGGCCACGTCCAGGCCGGCGGTGGGTTCGTCCAGGAGGATCATCTCCGTGGCCTGGGCCAGCACCCGGGCCAGGCCGGCCCGCTGCTTCTCGCCCCCGGAGAGGGCCGTGACGGGCCGCCCGGCCAGGCCGGTCAGATCCAAAAGGGCCAGGGCCCGGTCCACCTCGTCCCAGTCCCGGCCGGTCAGGCGACCCCAGCGGCCCAGGTGGGGCCGGCGGCCCATGGAGGCCACTTCGCGCACGGTGAAGGCGAAGTTGTAGACGCAATCCTGGGGGGCCAGGGCCAGAAGCCTGGCCAGGGCCGGGCC
The DNA here is from genome assembly GCA_031283395.1 of Candidatus Adiutrix sp. The sequence goes on along the minus strand of JAITBV010000313.1, from coordinate 472 downwards.
TTCATAGGCGTCCAGGGGCCGGCCCCCAAGCATTATGCCGCCTTCGGCCGGTTTTTTCAAGTTGGCCATCAGGTCCAGGAGAGTGCTCTTGCCCGCCCCGTTGGGACCGGCCAGGATATAGTGGCGGCCGCCGTGGAAGTCCAGGTCCACCCCGGCGAGGATATCCCGGGGGCCGTAGCGGAAGCCCAGGCCGCGCAGGGTCAGACGGGGCTGCCCGTTCATAAAGAGATCAGTCACGGGCCAGCTCGCGGCGGTGGCGGCGGAAGATGACCAAAAAGACCGGCCCGGCCAAAAGGGCGGTCAGGACCCCCACCGGGATCTCCCCGGGGCTGGGGATGACCACCCGGACAGCGGTATCGGCGGCCAGGAGCAGGAGGGCCCCGCCCAGGCAGGACAGGGGCAACAGGCCGCGGTGGTCGGGCCCCGCGGCCAGGCGGACCAGGTGGGGCACCACCAGGCCCACGAAACCGAT
>JAITBV010000308.1 GCA_031283395.1 Candidatus Adiutrix sp. | reverse complement strand
GCATTGGCTATGCGGTCTATTTCCCGGGCCATGGCCTGGTATTCGGAGTTGATTATCTCCCGCTGGGCCGTGGTGTAGGTGCCCGTGGCCGCCTGCTCGGCCAGTTCCTTCATGCGGATTAGCTTTTCGTCAATGACGGCCAGGGCCCCGTCCGCGGTCTGGATGAGGCTTATGGCGTCGGCCGCGTTGCGATGGCCCTGCATGGTGGTGGCGATGTCCGCCCGCATCATTTCGCGGATGGCCAGGCCCGCCGCGTCGTCGGCCGCGCTGTTGATCCGGAGGCCCGAGGACAGGCGCTGCACGCTGGTCGACAGGTTCTTGTAGGCATTGCCCAGGTTGCGTGTGGCGTTCATGGCCATCATGTTGTGGTTGATGATCAAAGACATAAAAATCCCCTTTCTTGAGGTCCCCTTTTCAGGGGGTCAGCATCCCTGCTGATTTTAGTGGGGGGCGGCTTTCCCTGGCCGGCCCCGGCTTGTTTAAGTGGTTGCTAACTGGGCGCCCCGGCCCGGGGGGCCTGAAAGAGCGCGAAAATATCCCTCTCCGGCCCGGGGGGCCGGTTTTTTGTTGTTTGATGGGGAGCCGTTAAACTAAACCGGCGAGGCCGGGCCGGCGGGCGATCTGGCCCTGGCCGGGCCGGGCCGGGTTGGGTGGATTCCGGCTTTCGCCGGAATGACGGTTTTCTCTTCCGTCACCCCGGCGAAAGCCGGGGTCCATAGGCCGGGTCTAGGGTGAATCATATCTTTTTCCTAGTCATTTTTATGGTTTAAACCTCAAGTGCCCTGAAAGACCCGCCCGCCCTTGGAGGTATGGCGGGGGTGAGGGGGCTGATTTACTTATCGACTGATAACTATGTGAAGATAAAAGGTTTTTTTTAACAATAAACTTGAAGGGGGGCTGGAGGGTTTTTTCTTTTTAACTAAAAAAGCCGTTAAAAAGTTTATTTCGGGGTTTAAAATATGTGAACTTGCCTTAGCTTTTGTTCGACCGGGGTCTAAGAGCGGGGTGGGTGTGGGCTGAATGATGGGGAAAAGTATTGGTCCCTCAGGTTACCGGCGCAAGCCGCTGTCTGCTTTTAAAATCGTCTTAAGCCGGGTGCCAAAATATTTTTCAAAGCACTCAAAATCAGGATACTGATCCGGAGATACGCGATGGGAAGAGAGCCTGTTAAATAAACCGCAAAACCAATCCGCGCATTGTAAATTTTGGTAGATATGGCTTTCCAGCTGATAGGGCGGCTCTAAAAGTGAATTTTTGGGGTCTGCGCCGAACATTTCGAAAGTAGCCGCCTCAATCCCGCTTAGGCGGAATTTCCTTTTATCTCCCGACTCGTTACTGTCAATAGCGTCTAAAAACAAGCTGAAGGTGGAATTAAGATCAGCGAAATACGCATCTAACCGACGGATAGCGTCCTTCAGGACGGAAACATAAAGCGCCTCTGGTTTATGTTCTGGAGAGGGAGCGGCCTTACGAATGCCGGTATAAAAAAGAAATCCGTTTGTATTATTTATTTTATTTATAATACGGTTTGTTGCCGTGCGTAGTTCAGCATATTTTGTCAGGTTTTGCACCGTATAGAGCGCCGAGCCTTTCTTCTCCCATTTTGAAGGATGCTTTCCATCTTTTTCAATTTCAGTTTTCAGTAAGTTAATTTTAAGTTTGTAAAAATACATTGAAAAAGGACGGACTTCGTTAACAGGCAAAATTATCCCGCCCAACCCAAAGACCGGGCTTGAATGGAATTTTTCATGACTCCTTGATACAAACTGGCCGATATGACCAAATTCATCCAAATAAACAAAATAGTGCATTTGAAGCCTTGAACGCGAAAGCCCACATTTTCATGTGGGCTTCGGAAGTGGCGCAGGGTATTTAGGCGTAGCCCAAACGCCGTGCTACCGAAAATAGTTTAACCCATGTACTGCCAACTGTCAATATGTCCGCCCAAATGATGGGGAAAAGTGAAGGAAGAGAAATAAAGAGGAAAAGGAACCAGACTCAAGCAAACAATTTTAAGCCGGCCTTTATGACAGCGGCTTTCAAAGCCGCATCCTTGGAAGCCAGAGGCAGGCCTGTTATTTCGGCCAGATTCAGATAAGCCGCATCATAGGCGGTCAAGCCGTAACGAAGAGCCAACTCGTAAAGGGCGGCGGCGGATAGGTTATTGTCATCGGCCACCTGAATTGGTTGAGTGGACAATAATGATAAAAAGAGCCCGGCGTCAGGCCCGGTCAGCCGTTTTCTCTTAACGCTGCTGACCATGATGTTGGCGACTTCCAGGCGCCATAAGGAGGGCACCAAGGCCCCTGCCTGTTTTACGGCTTCAAAAACCCGCCTGGTGAAGTCGTCGCACTCATCCTCAAAGGCCAGGCTTAAAGTCACGGAACTGTCAAGTATCAAGGCGGGCAATTATCTGCGCCCTTCAAGCATCAAATCTTTAAGCGTCAATTCATTCAGCCGCCGTCCTTTATGGAAGGCCATAAGTTGGGCATAGGCATCCTTTCCCTTCCGGCCCTCTCGAAGGTCGGGCTTGACCTCAGATTCGGCCGCCTGAATTTGGCGCATTTGCGAGGCCAGATCCAGAAGAAAATCAATCTGGGCGGCCCGATCCAGTTTGGCGGCCTGGGTCAGAAGGTGTTCATATTGAGTTTTAGGGCCGGCTGATATGCTCATGTTTTTATCTCCCGCTTTTCCGGGTAATATACTAAATCACCGGCTGTTTGCCAAGTTGATCCGACTCCGCCGGCCTTGGGCAGCGTTTTAAGCTCTCTGTTAGATGTTGCCCAGGCTCACCCGGGACAGGCGGTTCCGGGCCTGGGCGTGGAAGCGGCGCAGAAGGTCCAGGTCCGTGGGGGGGGCGTGGTGGCGGTGGGCGGGGAAGTAGCGGGAGAGGTGGAGGGGGAGATGGCGGTCCAGGCCGGCCACCCAGTCCACCAGGGCGGCGAATTCCCCGGGGTCGTCGCTGACCCCCGGCACGACCAGGGTGGTCAGTTCCACATGGACGCCTAAGTTCAACAGGCCAAGCACCGAGGCCTGGACCGCGGAGAGGCTGCCGCCCAAACGGCGGTAGGTTTCGGCATTGAAGGTTTTGAGATCCACGTTGGCCGCGGCCACCCGGGGGCCCAATTCGGAAACCACGGCCGGGCTCATCAGGCCGTTGGTCACCAGCACCGTGGCCACGCCTTGCTCCTCCAGGAGAAGGGAGGCTTCCAGGATGTATTCCGCGGCCAAGGTGGGCTCGTTGTAAGTATAGGCCACGGCGGAAAGACCGCGCAGTTCCCGGGCCAGTTCCCGGGGGGGCAGCTCTTTCAGGGGCGGGGGCTGATGGGAGCGGGGCGCGGCCAGGCGGTGGTTCTGGCAAAAGGGGCAGGCCATGGTGCAGCCTAGGGAGCCCAGGGAAAAGATAAGGGAGCCGGGCCGCCAATAGTGGAGGGGTTTCTTTTCAATGGGGTCCACGGCCAGGGCGGCGAAGCGCCCCAGAAAGGGCGACTGAAGCTCCAGAGGCCCCCCCCGCCGGGCCCGGCAGACCCCCCATTCCCCGGGGGCCAGGCGGCAGCCGCGGAAGCACAGGCCGCAGACCTGGGCCGGCTCCGGGCCGGGCGCGGCCTGCCACCAGCGGGCCTTCACCCGGGGCCCGGTTCGGGGTGGCGGTCCACGCTGAAACGCTGGAGGTCCAGGCCGCCGAGGTCCGTTATCCCGGCTTTTTGGGCCGCGATGGCCACCTGCCGGGCCGCGCTGTCCACGCCCGGAAGGTCGGGCAACAAAAGCCCCCGCCGGCCGCCCTGGCTTACGATGACCCCCCAGCGGGCGGGGTCCAGCTCGCTTTGATCCGAGACCGGCTCCGGCTCGCTTAAGACGTCGACGGAAAAAAGCACCCCGGCCAGTTCCTCCCGGGCCAGGGGCGGGAAGCGGGGGTCGCGGCCGGCGGCGGCCAGGGCATTGGCTATTATTTCCTGCCCCAGGTTCTCCCGGGCCGGGTGAATGGAACCGATGCAGCCGCGCAGGCCGGGATTTTTGAGGGTGACGAAACAGGCCCGGCGCGGCTGCCAGAGGGCCGGGTCCGGGTCGATATCCAGGGGGTCCGGGGCCGCCTGGCCGGCCAGGGCCCGGGTCACGGCGGCCCGGGCCAGGGCGGGATAGGCGGCTATGACCGAACTCATTGTTCTTCCGGCCGCCACAGGGCGTGGCAGTAACCCACCCCGAAGGGGCCCTCGTAGGAGATTATTTCCACCGGGCCTCCGGCCAGGCCCGAAAGGGCCAGGGCCGAGCGGTAGCCGCATTCGCCGGCCCGGGCCAGGCGCTCCGGGGTCCAGCGGGCCGCCATTTCCGCCCCGGTCCCGGCGCTCAGGGCGGCCAGAAGTTCGCGGTCGAAAGCGGCCCCCTCGGGGTGGAAGCCGGCCGGGGCGTTGGGGGACAGGCGGTGGGAAAGGTCTCCGCTGGCCAACAGGGCCCCGGTCGTCCGGGGCCGGGCCGGCAGTTGAAAAGAGGCCAGGGCCCGGCCCAGGGCCAGGGCCAGGTCCGGGGCCAGGCCCACCGGGTTGGCCAGGACGACCGGGGGCAGCCTGGGTATGATGCGGCTTAGGATATACAGAGGCACCTGGGAGCCGTGGTCGAGGGTCAGGTCCGGGTGGGGAGCCCGGGCCACGGGGAGGCCGGAGGCGGCCAGATGGGCGGCCAGGGCGGCTTCTATCTCCAGGTCCGTATCCAGCCTCAGGCGCGTCCTAGGCGCGCCGAAACGTTTCAAGCCGCCTTCCAGTTCCGGGGCGGTATTGATAAAAAGGGCCCCGGGCTCATAGGGCTGGTGGGGCGAAAGGACCAGGATGAAGTCGGTCAGGCCCCCGGCGGCCCGGGCCGCCAGCCTGGTGAGCAGGGTCTTGGACCCGGCCAGGGTGTGGGTCGCGCCCCGTTCGAGGCCGTTGCCGACCTGGGGGAGAATGGCCGGGGGGTGCGGCATCAGGGCCGCCCAGCTCCAGATCATGCTATTCCCATTCGATGGTGCCGGGCGGCTTGGGGGTGAGGTCATAGACGACGCGGTTGACCCCCGGGACCTCGCCCAGGATGCGGCGGGAGATGGTTTCCAAAAGGTCGTGGGGCAGGC
>JAITBV010000294.1 GCA_031283395.1 Candidatus Adiutrix sp. | reverse complement strand
CCGGCTGTGACCCCCTACGGGGAAACCATGGTGGATCCCCAGGAACTGAGGAACCGGGTGGAGCAGTCGGCCCGGGCCCAGGTCATGGATATATTGACCCGTTGCGAGGCCGTGGAATGGGACCTCCACATAGCCATCGGCTATCCGGCCAAGGAAATACTCCAGATAGTGGCCGACAGCCGGGCCGACCTGATGGTGGCCGCCACCCATACTCGCAGCGGCCTGGAGCGTCTGCTCCTGGGTTCCGTCAGCCGCAAGCTCATGCACACCCTGAACGTGCCCTTCCTCATCGTGCCCGGGGATATGCCCCTGGAACAACTGGAGCGCAACATCGATTCAGTGCTTATAGCCTGTGATTTCTCCCCGGATTCGGCTGGCGCGGTGCGCTGGGGCCTGGATTTTGCCCAGGCCTTCGGAGCCAGGCTGACCCTGGCCACGGTCATTGAACCCAGCCAGTTGGCCCAGCTCTTGAAGCTTGACCCCCAAAAGGAACGCGGCCTGGCCGCCGGTCTTCAGGATGAATTGCGCCGGAAGCTGCATGAGGTCATGCCCGAATCCAATCGGGAGCAGCCCTTCGAAAGCGTCGTCCTGGCCGGTCATCCCCACGAAGAAATAAACAAATACGCCATTCTCAACCATATCGACCTGATCGTCATGGGGGTCCGCGGCCGGGGCTTCATTGAGAACATCCTGGTCGGCTCAACCACCGACCGTCTAATACGCCTGGGCCAGTTTCCGGTCATGGCCGTGCGGCCCGACCTGCCGGGCCAGACCTGAACTGTCCATGCCGGCTTTGACCTTGATGGTGGTGGGCACAGCCTCTTCGGCAGGCAAGAGCCTATTGGTGACTGCCTTCTGCCGTATTTTTCGGCGGCGGGGCTGGTCCGTGGCCCCCTTCAAGGCCCAGAATATGTCCCTAAACTCCTTCGTCACCCCCGAGGGCGGTGAGATTGGCCGGGCTCAAGCGTCCCAGGCCGAGGCCGCGGGCCTGCCGCCATCGGTCCTGATGAATCCCATCCTTCTGAAGCCCACCACCAACCGGAAAAGCCAGGTCATCGTCCGCGGCCGGGTGGAGGCCGACCTGGACGCTCCGGATTACTACGCCGTAAAGGGCCGCTGGCGTCCGGTGGTGCTGGAATCATTCCGGGTCCTGGCCGGGCGGCACCAGGCGGTCATAATCGAAGGGGCGGGCAGTCCGGCCGAAATCAACCTGATGGAAGGTGACTTCGTCAACCTGGGCCTGGCGGCCGAGATCGGAGCTCCGGCCTTATTGGTTGGCGATATCGACCGGGGCGGGGTTTTCGCGGCCCTCTACGGCACGGTCCAGCTCATGCCCCCCCGGGAGCGGGCCATGATCAAAGGGCTGGTGATAAATAAGTTCCGGGGTGATCCGACAATTTTGGAGCCGGGTCTTCAGCGGCTGGAGGAACTTTTGGGTCTCCCGGTCCTGGGGGTCATGCCTTACGCAAAATTCGCCCTGGACGAGGAGGACAGCCTGACCGACCGCCTGGAGCAACGCGGCTTCGACGCGGAAGTCAAACTGGCCGTGGTCCGGCTGCCCCGTCTGTCCAATTTCACTGATTTCGCCGTCTTTGACGCGTTGCCCGGAGTGGGGCTTCGCTATGTGGATGAACCGGCCTCTCTGGCCGGGGCCGATCTTATCATTCTCCCTGGCTCCAAGAACACCTTGGAGGACATGGTTTTTCTGGAGAAAAGCGGTCTGGCCGGGGCTGTCCGGCGGGCGGCGGCGGCCGGCACGGTGGTCATGGGTCTTTGCGCCGGCTTTCAGATGCTGGGCCGGATGATCCACGACCCCCACGGGGTGGAGAGCGGCTTGGGGAGTGTGCCCGGCCTGGGGCTTTTGGAAGTGGAGACGACCTTTGCCCGGGACAAACGCACGGTCCAGGCCGCCCATCGGCTTCGGCCCGCGGCCGGTCCCCTGGCTGAAACCGGCGGCCTGAACCTGGCCGGTTATGAGATCCACATGGGTGAAACCAGTCTCAGCCCCGGTCAGGCTCCCCTGGCCGATGATCTGGCCGACGGCCGGCCCACCGGCGCGGTTCGGGCCGATGGGCGGGTGTTCGGCAGCTATCTCCACGGTTTTTTCGACAACCTTGATTTCACCCGCCGTTTCCTGGCGGGCCTGCACCGGCTCCGGCCGGGTGGACAGCCCGGTGGCGAAACCTCCGGCCCGGCTACCTACCAGGAAATCAAGGAACGTGAATATGAGCGTCTGGCCGACTTGGTAGAGGCCAGCCTGCCTTTTGAAAAAATTATGGCCATTATGGAAGCCGGTGGCTGATACCGCTTCTATTGCCCGCTTATTCCCGCCACCCGCGCGTTTATTTGCCAACGCTGCAACTGCCCGAAAGCCCGGATTTTTTTTGCCAAGTCGGAAAATATGGGGCCGAGGTTATCGCCTAGGCGCATACCTTCGCCATAGGTGTACCGGCTATGTGCCAGGATGAAAATAAAGAAGGCGTTTGGGGCGATCCTGGAGTTTTCCATATCTGAAAATCCTTTCGTCAACCTGGTTGTTGGCATGGATCGCCCTCACTCATTCAGACTCGCCCGGCTCAAGGTGGATAAGCACATCCACGATGCGGGTTTCCAGGCCGGGAACGGTCAGGGCCAGGAGGCGGTATTTGACGTCGGCGGCTATACGGTGGCCGTCGGCCACGGTAAGGCCGCCGTCCACCAGGATGTGGAGATTGACCTCCGCCGCGTCCGGGCCCAGGAAGCGGGTGCGCAGCTTGTGCCCGGACAGGACGCCCGGGGTGGCGGCTGCGGCTTCACGGATGGCCGCGCTGAGCCTGCGGCCGGCGCTGGCATCCAGGAGGGTACTCAGGGCCGGCCGGGCCATTTTAAAGGAAACGGCGATGAGCATCACGGCCACCACCACCGTGCCGACCGGGTCCAGGAACCAGAGATCATGTCCCTGCCTGGCTCCGGCCGCGCCGGCGCCTATGGTGATGACCGGCGGGATGGAGCTTAGGGCATCGGAGCGGTGATGCCAGGCATTGGCCACCAGGGCCGAGGATTTGAGGGCCGCGCCCCGGGCCGCAGTCCAGCGGTAAAGGAATTCCTTGGAAGCTATGGAAACCAGGGCCACGCCCAGAGCCGCCCAAGTGGCCGTGGTTGCAGCCAAAGATTTGGTGGCCGGAGCGGCGGCGGCCCGGTAAAGGGCAGCCAGGGAGCCATAGGCCATGCTGACCCCAACCAGGGCCAGGGCCAGGGCTATGACCAGCGTGACCAGGGTTTCGATTTTGCCGTGGCCATAGGGATGGTCGGCGTCGGCCGGGGCCGCCCAGTACCGGACTCCAACCAGCACCGCCCCATCGGTGATCAGGTCTGAAAGGCTGTGGACCGCGTCTGCCAGTAGGGTGCGGCTGCCGGCCCACCAGCCGCCCAGGCCTTTGGCCACGATGAGGGCCAGGTTGACCCACAAGCCCACCCAGGTGACCTGGGAAATGGACTTGACCAGGGCCTCATCCGGGGCCTGGTGACTGCCGAACAAAAGTTGGAGGGCTTTTATCATTTTTTGAAGCCGTAGAGGGTTATCCAGCGGTCGGTGCGGATCTGGTCGGCCAGTTTGAACCCTAGAAGCACCAGGCGTTCCCACAGGCGTTCGCCTTCGCCGGGCAGGAGTCCGGAGACTATCACCCGGTTGCGTCCGTTGAAGGCCCCCAGGTCCAACAGTTCTTCCTGAAGGCTAAGGTGGAGATTGGCCAGAAGCAGTTCCCCCGGCTG
>JAITBV010000287.1 GCA_031283395.1 Candidatus Adiutrix sp. | reverse complement strand
AGGAGATGGGTGCTGTCAATGGCCGGCAGGTCATTGGGCACGATGCCGTATTTCAAGGGTTCAAAGGGCACCGGGCTCAAAAAGCCGCCGCGCTTGGCGTAAACCCGGTCTTCGGCCTTGGGGTCGGGATCATAGTAATCGGCGGCCGACCAGTAAGAGGCGGGAATATCGGTCAGGGCGTCCCGGCCGCTGAATATTTCGTCCCAGTAGGCGGCCAGGTCGGAGGCCCCGGGAAAGATGGCCGCAAGGCCTATGACGGCAATGGGTTCGGCGGCCTGGCGGCTGCGGGCTGCTTTTTTGAGGGTCATGGTCAACTCATTATATTTTTTAGTATAATCTACGCTTGGGACGCCACTTGGGCGCCCTGGGCCGGAAAATAGGCCATCCGGCTAAACATAATCGTCAGCAGTGATTTTTGTTTCAGCGGTCGCGGGCCCCGGAAAAGCCCGCCAATTCCCGGACCGGCCGGGGTTTGAGTTCCGGAGCCGGGCCAAAGGGCACTATTCCCAGGGTCCGGGCCATGTTGCGCCGGACCAGGACGGCCGCCCCGTAAAGAAGGTTCAGGGCCAGGTCCAGGACCCGGCGGTTTTCGGCCTTCTCATAAATCGTGCCCCTGGCCCATTCGTTGAAGGCGCCTTGGGCCGGGCCGCAGAAGATCTGCCAATCGGCGCGGCGGTCCTCCACCCCGGCTATGGCCCAGCGGGAGGCCTGGCCCAGGTACCAGCGGAAGGCCAGGGCCATTTTGTGCTTGGGATCCCTTTCGGCCTTCTCCACCTGGGCCGGGTCCAGATCCTGGAAAAACCGCTTGGTCTGGAGCCATATTTCGGTCAGGGGGGCTTTGAATATCTGGGTTTCCAGGTTTTCGCGCTCGGCGGGAGGTATGTTTTCCAGGGCGCCGCACTGCCGGTAGAGTTCGGCCAGCTTCTGAGCCCGCATGGCGTAGAGAGTGCCAAACTTGAGGACCTGGACCCGGGCCCCCAGTTCGAACATATCCGCCGCCGGGCCCGGGGTCACGTCGGCCTGGCCGGCCTTGGCCAACAGTTCCCTGGCGGCCGGGGACAGGCCGGATTCCAGGCAGGACTGGTTGATGGAGCCGGTAACGAAATAGTCGGCGCCGGCCGTCCTGGCGGCCAGAAGGGCCCAGGGCGTGCCCAGGCCGCCGGCCGCCCCCACCCTGGGCGGGACGACATAACCGTATTTGGCGACCGCTTCCCGGGCCGCGACGGCCATGGCCGGCCACAGGGTCAGGGCCGGGCGGAAATCGGTGTGGCCGCCGGAATCGGCCTCGGCGGTCAAATCGCCGGCCAGGGGGACCAGGGGAGCCAGTTCGGCCTCGGCCGGGGTCAGCCAGCCCCGTTCCAAAGCCGCCCGGACCAATTTTTCCGGCGGGGGGGCGAAAAAGCGCCGGGCCAGTTCCACCCGGGAAACCTTGGCCATGATGCGATTGGGCAGGAATACCGTTCCGTCCGGCCGCCTTAAGGCGCCGCTTAAGCGATAGCGCACCAGTTGGGGGGTTATCTGCATGAAGGCCGAAGCCTCGATGACCCGCACCTGATGTTTAAGATAGATTTCCGTGACCTTCTCTTCCCAGGACGGGTCGTGGGGAGCGTGGATGAGGCAGGAGCCGAAAGGCCGGCCGGCCAGTTCCCGGTTCAGGGCGGCCACCTCTTCCTCCACCCGGGCCGGGGCCAGACCCGAGGCCCCGAAGATGCCCAGGGCCCCGCCTTCGGCCAGGGCCCGAACCATGGCCCGGGAACTTATGCCCCCGACCATGGCCCCGCCCACATAGGCCAGAGCCAGGCCGTATTCCGCCCGGAAGGCCGGAGAGCCGAAAGCTTCCGGGGAGAGGGCCGGAATGATCGCCGCCAGGTCCTCCCCGCCCGGTTCGCCCGGCCGCCCGTCGGCCCGGAAATACAGGGTCCGGCTCGGATCGTCCAGCCGGGCGTATAATTCTTCAAGCGTCATTGGTCATCTTTCTTTATGTGGAGCATTCTTCAATTTAAAGCCAGGGCCACCAGATAGGCGTCCCACCGGGAAAGGCGGACCTCGCTGACCTCGCCGCCCCGCTCCCGCCAGGCCACGGTCAGGCGGCCGGCCGGCCAGTCGGCCGCGGCCACCCGCACCCGGGGCAGATGTTCCAGGAGGGCCCGGCCCCAGCTTTTGGCCGCCGCCTCCTTGGCGCACCACAGGGCCAGGCGGGCCGGAAAAGGGCAACGGTTTTCTTCAGCCAGACGCCTCTCCCCGGGAGTGAAGGACCAGGTCCAGGCTCTATCGCTGAGGGACCTGGACCAGGGTTCCAGGTCCACCCCCACCGGCCGGTCGGCCGCCACGGCCGCCGCCGCGCCCCGGGTGTGGCTGAGGGAAAGGAAGCCGGACGGAAAACTCCACGGCCGGCCCCCGGGCTCTGACCTTACTTCCACTTCGGCCGGGGGAAGCTTCAGGCGCCGTCCGGCCGCGGCCTTGGCCGCCAGACGGCCCAGAAGCCAGCCCCGGGCCCCGGCCCCGCCCCGGCTGGCCGACAACTCCCCGGGGGAAAAGAGGGCGGCCAAATCCTGGTCGGCTAAAGCCGGGTCATCCTTGACCGCGGCCAGAAACAAGCCTCCGGGGGCCGGCAGCCAATGGAGCCGGTCTTGAAAAACAAATTTAAATTTATAAGATTCTTCTTCTTTTTGTTTCGTCCGAGGCAAGTCGGCCTCCCGCAATCATCATAATGTAAACTAAACCAAGTTTTGAAGCAACCTTTATTTAAAACTAAATAAATAGCTATAAATTCAAAGTCAACGGTTATCGTTAAGGGTCTGTTTGCCAGAATCCGAACCGATCGGTCCAGGGTCCGGAGCATCGCGAAAAACTTGCGGAGAATGGAGCTGTATAGTATACTTGATAAATTGGGAGATCATCATCGTGCCCGCCAAAGTTCTAAGGGCGCCTTAGGGGGAACATGGTCCGGGAGTATAAAGTGGGGATTCTGGGCGCGTCAGGCGCGGTGGGCCGGGAAGTCTTGAACTGCCTGGCGGCCAGGGGCTTCCCCTATTCCGAGATCCGGGCCATGGCCTCGGAACGGTCGGCGGGCAGCCGGCTGGAGTTCCCCGGCGGGGACCTGACCGTGGCCGCCGTGACCCCCGAATCCTTTCAGGGGCTGGACCTGGCCATTTTTTCAGCCGGGGCCGCGGCCAGCCGTGAATTCGCCCCCCTGGCCGCCCGTTGCGGCTGCCCGGTGGTGGACAACTCCTCCTGTTGGAGACAGGACGACCGGGTGCCCCTGGTGGTGCCGGAAGTCAACCCCCGGGCCCTCCGCGGCCACCGGGGCATCATCGCCAACCCCAACTGTTCCACCATCCAGATGCTGGTGGCTTTGAAACCAATCTATGACGCCGTGGGCATCCGGCGCATCGTGGTGGCTACCTACCAGGCGGTTTCCGGCACCGGGCAGGAGGCTGTCGAGGAACTGGCCGACCAGACCCGCCAGCTCTTCAATCTTCAGGAAGTCGCTCGGAAGGTCTATCCCCACCGCATCGCCTTCAACTGCCTGCCCCAGATAGACGCCTTCACTGAAAACGGCTATACCAGGGAAGAGATGAAGATGCTGAACGAGACCCGCAAGATTTTCAGCGACGACCGGATCATGGTCTCGGCCACCTGCGTGCGGGTGCCCGTCTTCCACGGCCATTCGGAGGCGGTCTGGATAGAGACCGGCCGGCCCATAGAGCCGGGAGCGGCCCGGGAGCTGATGCGCCGGGCCCCGGGTATCCTGGTGGTGGACGAGCCCGAGAATGCGCGCTACCCCACGCCCATAGACGCCGTGGGCCGGGACGAGGTCTTTGTCGGCCGGGTGCGGGCCGACCTGTCATGCGAAAACGGCCTGACCATGTGGATAGTGGCCGACAATCTCCGCAAGGGCGCGGCCACCAACGCCGTGGAGATCGCCGAACTGCTCATCCGGGACCCGGAGCTCCTGAAAACCAGTTGGGAGTGGTGAGGAAAAGGGCCGATGAACTCCTGGCCGCGGGAGGGCTGAGCCGCAGCCGGGCCCAGGCCCTGATCATGGCCGGCGAGGTTTCCGCCGCCGGCCGGGCGGTGGCCAAGGCCGGGGAAATGTGGCCGGCGGAAACGGTCTTCACCGTAACCCCCCGGCGGCGTTTCGTAAGCCGAGGCGGAGTGAAGCTTGAGGGCGCCCTGGCCGATTTCGGCCTGGACGTGGGCGGCCTGAACGCCCTGGACGTTGGGGCTTCTACCGGCGGGTTCACGGACTGCCTGCTCCAGCACGGCGCGGCCCGGGTCACGGCCGTGGACGTGGGGCGGGCCCTGATGGACGCCCGCCTGGCCTCCGAGGACCGAGTGACGCTGGTGGAGGGCGTAAACGCCCGTTATCTGGCAGACGCCGGGCTAGGCCACGAATTTGACCTGGCGGTGCTGGATGTTTCCTTCATCTCCCTGGCCCTGGTCCTGCCCCCGGCGGCCGGGCTGGTGCGGCGGTCGGGGCGGCTGCTGGCCCTGGTCAAGCCCCAATTCGAAGTCGGCCGGGACCGGGTGGGCAAAAAGGGCGTGGTGAGAAACCAGGCCGACATTGACGCGGCCGTGGCCAGGATCAAGGCTTTGGGGCCGGCACTCTCCCCGCCCCGACCGGTTCTCGGCGAGGCCCCGTCGCGCCTGCCCGGCCCCCGGGGCAACCGCGAGGTCTTCGTGCTTTTCGGACCGGGATCAGATCCCTGATATGATGAGGAGGATTTAACCATGAGCAAAACCGCGGTCATAATTCTCAGCAGCCCCCGCAAAGGTTCCAACTCCGGCGTCCTGGGGAGGGCCGTGGCCGAGGGCCTGGCCGGAGCCGGCAGCCAAGCGGAAACCATAGACATCGCCGGCCTGGACATAAAACCCTGCCTGGCCTGCGGCAACTGCCAGCGCAACGGCGGTCGCTGTTCCCAGGTGGACGGCATGCACACCGTCTATCCCAAGCTCCGGGAGGCCTCCGTCCTGGTGCTGGCCACTCCGGTCTATATGTTCAGCCTGAGCGGCCAGTTGAAGATTTTTCTGGACCGCTGCTACGCCCTGATGAACCCGGAG
>JAITBV010000270.1 GCA_031283395.1 Candidatus Adiutrix sp. | reverse complement strand
AGTCGGCGGGCTCGGCGGCCAGGGCGAGCCCGCGTCCCTTTCCCGGAGGAGACCGCGCAAGACCGCGTTGACCAGGCCGTGGCGGCCGGGGACCAGGATCTTGGCCAGAGCCACGGTTTCCGATACGGCCGCGTGGTCCCCCAGGCGGTCGAAATACAACAACTGGGCCAGGCCCAGACGCAGAACCAGAGCCAGGTCCGGCCCGGCCCGGCCGGTCTTAAGGCGGCTTTGCCACAGCCAGTCCAAGTAGCTCTGATGCCGCAGGACTTCATAGACCAGGGCGGCGGCCAGGTTCATATCCAGCCGGCTTAAGCCCGGGCCGTGGAAGTCCAGGCCCTCTTCCGGGGTCCGGCGGCCGGCGGCGGCGTCTTTCAAGACCTGGAAAGCGGTCCTCCGGGGACCGGCTCCCCGGCCGGCCGGCGGGGCTTTTTTTTTCATAGGCCTGAATTCAAAACTTCCGGCCGGTAGCCTCGTATGAAGTCCGCCGCTGAAAGTCTTTTTTTGCCTTCAAGCTGAAACTCGGCCAAGGCCAGGACCCCCTGGCCGGCGGCCACCAGGAGACGGCCGTGCTCGTCCAAGCCCAGCACTTGGCCTGGCTCCACCGGCGGCCGGGGCCGGGCCGACGGCGCGGCCCCGAAAATTTTTAGAGCCCTGCCTCCAAAGCCGGCCACCGCGCCAGGCCAGGGGTCGGTTCCGTTGATGAGGCCGGCCAGGGCCGAGGCCGGCCGGCTGAAATCCACCCGGCCGTCAGCCTTGCGCAAGAGGGGGTTGATGGTGACCAGGGCCGGTTCCTGGGGCCGGACCATGACCCGGCCGCTCTTCAATTCAGCCACGGCCGCCAGGAGTTCTTCGGCCCCGGCTTCGGCCAGGCGATTCTCCCAGACTTCGGCGCTGTCCGGCCCGGTTACGGGCCAGGCTTTCTGCCGCAAAATGGGCCCGGCGTCCATGGACGATTCCAGAAAAATGACCGAGAGGCCCACCTCCCGGTCGCCCTGGATGAGACTCCAGTTGACCGGGGCCGGCCCCCGGTGCCGGGGCAGGAGGGAGGGGTGGAGATTCAGGGGCGGCCAAGGGGCCAGGTTTAGGAGTTCGGCGGGCAAAAAACCGCCGAAGGCGGCCACCACCAAGAGGTCCGGCCGGCTTTCAGTCACGGCCCTGATGGTTTCCGGGGACCGGGCCGACCGGGACGGCCAGAGGCCCAGCCCCAGTTCGGAAGCCGCCTCGGCCACCGGGCAGGGTTTGAGCCGCCGGCCCCGGCCGGCCGGGGCCGGCGGGGGGGCCACCACCAGAACCACCTCGTCCGGTCCCCGGGCCAGGGCTTCCAGGGCCGGACGGGCAAAGGCGGCGCTGCCGAAAAACACCAGGCGCCAGGGCCGGGGCGGGCCCGTTCTCCCCGCCCCGGCCCGGACCTCAAGCATCGCCTTCCTCTTTCCGCTGCTTACGCAACCGGCGCTTGTAGATATCGCGCTTGAGCCGGCTTAAATGGTCCAGAAACAGCACCCCGTCTAGATGATCCAGTTCGTGCTGCAGAATGACCGCCCGCCGGCCGTCAGCGGAAAATTCCCGGGGCCGGCCCTCCAGGTCCTGAAAAGCCACGGTCACCTCGGCCGCCCGGCTCACCTTGTCCTGGAGGTCCAGGACCGACAGGCAGCCCTCATCGTAGGTCTGCTCGCCTTCGGCCCTGGTCAAACGCGGGTTGACCAAAACCAGGACCCGCTCATCGAAATCCTCATGGTTCTCCGCCCCGGCCATCACGATGAGCCGCAGCCGGACCCCCACCTGGGGCGCGGCCAAGCCGGCGCCGGGCGCGGCCAGCATGGTCTCGGTCAGGTCCCGGGACAGGTCGCGCAGTTCCTGGTCAAAGACCGTCACCGGCTCCGATTTTTCGCGCAGCCGCGCATCGGGGTATTTCAAAATCGGCCTTACAGGCATGGCTCATCCCCATGGTCAAGACAAGAGCGGATACCCTGCGGGTATCCGCTCTTGTTTAGGCGGACCGGCCGGGATCAGGAAAAATGACGCTTCAGAAGGCCCTGGAAGGCGCAGCCGTGGCGGGCCTCGTCCTTGGCCATCTCGTGGACCGTATCGTGAACGGCATCATAGCCAAGCTCCTTGGCCTTGGCGGCCAACTGCTTCTTGCCGGCGGTCGCGCCGTGTTCGGCTTCAAGGCGCAGGGTCAGGTTCTTCTTGGTGTCGGCAAAAACCACTTCGCCCAGGAGTTCGGCGAATTTGGCCGCATGCTCCGCTTCCTCGAAAGCGATGCGCTTATAGGCTTCGGCCACCTCGGGAAAGCCTTCCCGGTCGGCCTGGCGGCTCATGGCCAGATACATGCCCACTTCCGTGCATTCGCCGGTGAAGTTGGCCCTGAGGCCTTCGACCACTTCCTTGTCCAGGTCCTTGGCCACGCCGATGCGGTGCTCATCGGCCCAGGCCAGGGCGCCGCCGCTCTGCTGTTCATTGAACTTGGCGGCCGGAGCCTTGCAGGTGGGGCATTTATCGGGAGGGGCATCGCCTTCGTGAACATAACCGCAGATGGTGCAAACGAACTTCTTCATTCTTCTCTCCTTAAGGTCAAAGTTTTAAGGGCCCGGAAGGCCCGGTCGATGACATTGGTTCGGCTCACTATGGAAATATCAATCATAATGACATTCCCGCCCGGACTTGTCAAGGTCAAGGGCGGAAGAGGGTTTCCCGGAGATAGGCGGCCAGGTCCTCCACGGCGAAAAAAAGCCGGTCCGGCCCCAGGCTCCGGAGCCGGCCCGCATCGGTTCCCGGGGCCCAGGCGGCCGCCAGAATGGGGAGGCCCGCGGCCCTGGCGCTGGTGATGTCCGTAGGGGCGTCGCCCACATAGACCGCCTCCCCGGGCTCAAGGCCCAGTTCCGCCAGCACGGCCCGCATATCCGCGGGCTTGTCCGCGCCTTCGGGGCGGCCGGCCTTGATGGCCCGGAACCTGTTTTCCAGGCCGAAGACGGCCAGGTCCAGGGCCAGGCTGGCGGCGCTCTTGCCGGTTATGAGAGCCAGGGCCGCGCCCCGGGCTTCCGCCAGGTCGAAAATCCGCCGCATACCCGGGAAAGGGGCGGGGCAGATGCGCTGGTGATGGGCCTGGTAATACTCCAGGTATATCTCTAGCCCCTCTTCGGCCCGGTCCCCCACCAGGGCCCTCAGGCAGCCGCCCTCCGAGGGGCCGTAAACGGCGGTTATTTCATCCTCGCTGAATTCCCGGCCCCCGGTGGCCGCCAGGGCCGCCTGAAAGGCGGCCAGGCAAAGGGGCTGGGTGTCGGCGATGGTGCCGTCCATATCGAAAATCACACACTTGAGCATGGCAAGCCAAGCAATGCGCCCGCCCCGGAGGTAATGGTCCGGGCCGGGCGCTGGTTGGAGTATTTTTCTAAGATCAGACGTTGGGACGGGGGCTCAGCTTGGCCTCCTTGACCATGCGGGGCACCATGTGTTCCCACTCGATGAGCATGAGATGGACGCCGGCCACGCCTTTGATCCCTCTCAGTTCCTCGATCTGTTCACAGGCAATCTTCATGCCCTCGTCCACCTGGCTCTCCTTGGGCACACCCTTAAGGCGCTCGATGAGGTCATCGGGCACGGTGATGCCGGGAACGCTGTTCTTCATATACTTGGCCATACCTAAGGATTTCAGGGGCGTGATGCCGGCCATGAAGTAGGCTTTTTCCGTCAGACCCATATCCACGGCCCGGGCCATGAATTTCTTGAAACGGGGCATATCGTAGATACACTGGCTCTGGAGGTAGTCCACCCCGGCCTCGACCTTCTTGGCCACCCGGAGAACGCGGTAGTCCTCGGGGTCGGCGAAGGGGTTGAAGGCCCCGCCGATGAAAATGCGCGGCTCGTGGCCCTCCGGGATCTCCTGGCCGCCCAGCATCCGCCGCTC
>JAITBV010000220.1 GCA_031283395.1 Candidatus Adiutrix sp. | reverse complement strand
GCCCACATGGGCTTCGTTACCTTGGGCATCTTTCTCTTCAGCGTCCGGGGCCTGGAAGGGGCCATTGTGCAGATGCTCAACCACGGCATCATCACCGGCGCCCTCTTCATGCTCATCGGGACCATCTACGAGCGGAGCCACAGCCGGGAGATAGACCGCAACCTGGGCCTGGGCCGCTATCTGCCGGCCTTCATGTTCTTCTGGGGCCTTATGGGTCTGGCCTCCTTCGGCTTTCCGGGCACCAACGGCTTCGTGGGGGAATTTCTGGTCATCGCGGCCGCTTTTGGCGTGACCACGAAGATCTGCGGAGTGAATGTGCCCCTTCTGGGTTTACTGACCGCCCCCGGGGCCATGCTGGCCGCGGCCTACGCCCTGAAGGTCACCCTGAAGCTGGCCTGGGGCCAGCCCAGCTCGGCCAAGGACAAGGGCTGGCCGGACCTGAACCTCAGGGAATGGGCCTATATGCTTATTCCGGCCGTCTTCGTCATCTACCTGGGACTGGCCCCGGGCGGGCTCCTGTCCACCATCGACCCCTCCATCATTGACACGGTCGAAAAATTTCACGCCTCGACCGCCCCCGGCCCCGGGGACCTGCTTTTCCGCCTGGGTTCCCCCGGGAACTGAACAGGAGCCAAGGACCATGCTCAACCTGGAAAGCTTAAATCCCCTGGAACTGAACCTGGAATTCCAGCTCCTTTTGCCGGAGATATCCCTGTTTCTGATAATCCTCTACCTGTTCGCCGCTTCGGTCCTGAGCGGAAGCCGGGCCGAGGCCGGGACGCGGCTCGTCATGAAGACCCTGCCGGCCCTGGCCGGGATCCACTTGCTCCTGGCCCTGGCGGGCCTGTCCTGCCGCGGGCTTATGTTCTGGGAAGTTTATCAGGTGGACACCCTGTCCCAGTTCTTCAAGATCCTGGTGGCCGCGGGCTTTTTCGTGACCGTGGCCAACGCCCTCCGAAAGCCCTCCCTGGAAGAAAACCAGCGCCTGGACTACTTCCTATTCCTGGCCTTCTCGGCCTGGGGCCTGACCCTGGCGGCCTCGGCCGTGGAACTGGTGACCATCTACCTGGCCCTGGAGCTGGCCTCCTACAGCCTTTACATAGTCATACCCCTAAGGGCCCGATCCAGGGAGGCGGCCGAGGCCGGCCTCAAATACATCCTCTTCGGCGCGGCGGCCACGGCCGTGGCCCTCTTCGGCCTGTCCTGGATCATCGCCGGGCAGCAGACCACCTTCATCCAGGAACTCATGTTCCGGGACTGGGACTTTGCCCAAAACCCCCTGGCCGTGGCCGGCCTGACCCTCTTTATGGGCGGCCTGTTTTACAAGCTGGCCCTCTTTCCCTTCCATTTCTGGGCTCCCGACGCCTACCAGGGGGCCAGCAATGAAACCGCGGCCTTTATGGCGACCCTCCCCAAGCTGGGGGCCGCGGTCGTCCTGGTGCGTCTGGGCGTCCTGGTCCTGCCCGGCCAGGCCCTGGCCGACGTCCTGGCCGTCCTGGCCGCCCTGTCCATGACCTTCGGCAACCTCTGCGCTCTGGCCCAGCGCGACCTTAAGCGCATGCTGGGCTTCTCCTCCGTGGCCCACGCCGGCTACCTCATCGTGGGTCTGGTGCCGCCCACCCCGGCCGGCCTGGCCGCGGCCAGTTTCTACGCCCTGGCCTATCTGCTTATGAACCTCCTGGCCTTCTGGATACTCTGCCGCCTGGCCCCGGACGGCCGCAACCTCACCTACAGGGATCTAAACGGTCTTTCCAGGCGTTCGCCCGCCCTGGCCCTGAGCCTGACCATAGCGGCCATGTCCCTGGTGGGCCTGCCGCCCTCGGTCGGCTTCATCGGCAAGCTCTGGCTGATCATGGGGGCCTGGGGCCACGGCTACGACTGGCTGGTCATCACCCTGTGCGTCAACAGCGCCCTGGCCATTTTCTACTACCTCTCCCTGGTCCGCCACGCCTACACCGAAGGCGAGGACGACCCCTTGCGGGGGGCCGCGCCGGATCTTTCGCCCGTCGCGATAGGCGGGGCCCTGGCCCTAGCCTTTATGGTGGTTCTGTTGGGCGTTCTGCCCGGCCCGGTCTTTGACCTGACCCTGGACGCCGGGTGGGACATTTATAGGTTTTCCCTCATTTTTTAAGCTGTCACTCCCAGGCTTGCGCTTTTTCCCCAAATAAGCTAGACTGGGATCGTCAGGTCAAGGGAACTTCCGTGCAAGTCGGAGACGGGCCCGCCGCTGTGACCAGGGACGAAAGCGATTCAGGCCGAAGGCCGCCACTGGGTGAAACCGGGAAGGCATCGCAAGTAGGGTGATCTGGAAGTCAGAAGACCTGCCTGGCGAACATATGGCGATTCCCCCGTGGAATGGGAATTCGCGCGATCTATGAGGACAAACGGGCATCCCGGATCACCACGGCGGATAAAGGTGATTCGGGTTTTTTATTTGGCGGCCGCTTTTCTACCTCCTGGCGGCCGCCGGATGCGCCCTAAAGTGTCCCGCCCTTTTGGGGAAAGGGGCGTAAAAAAAGATCGGAGGTGAGGCCAAAGGAAGCATCAAATGGAGTAGCCGTTCAGGTCAAGGGAAGCTCGTGCGAATCGAGGACGGACCCGCCGCTGTGACCAGGGACGAAAACGGAACGGTTTTTCGCCGCGATGAAGACTTTTCTCCTCAGGACAGAGCCATGTTCTTCAAAGCCGGAGAGCCGAAAGCCACTGGATGAAACCGGGAAGGCGCCACAAGTAGATCGATCTGGAAGTCAGAAGACCTGCCTGAACTTTTTTGAACCGGACTCGTGGACACAGTCTGGCTTAACACGCTTTAGGATGATCGGGCTTCCTTGAGCCTTATCCGTCCGGTCCCAAGCCGGATGTCAGCCCAGGCGGGCGGGCCGGGAGTCTATGCTCCTCCCGGCCCGCCCGCCGTTTCCCGAGGACCAAGGCAGGGAAGGATGAAACCAAAAGGGCCGGAACCCGGCCCCTCTTCATTTACAGTTCTTCAGGAGCGATCTGATCCCTGAAAACCCGCTTGTTTCCCTTGAATTCCAGGAACACTACGGGCTTGATGGCCGTGCGCGGGAATTTCGCTTCAGCCGGGTCGGGGTAGAACTTGGGCAGCGCCGGGGTGACGAACTTGTGGCTCTGCAGGGTGTCGCGGATGGCGGTCCGCCGGCCGGCCAGGTCCAGGGAATCCCATTTTTCCCGGCCTATGGTCGCAATGGCCTCGGCCAGGGTGCGCACCCCGTCATAGCCCAGGCATTCAAAGGCGCCGCTTTCGGATTTGAACAATTCCCGGTATTTTTCGGTGAACTTTTTGCCCGCCTCCGTCAGGGGGCTGTCCGGGGCGAAGTGGGTGGTCACGATTAGGCCTTCCACGGACGGGCCGCCTATATCGATCACCGATTGGTCATCCCCGCCGTCGGTCATAAGCACCGGCAGCTTGATGCCCAGGGAGACCATCTGCCTGGCCAGGATGGGCGCATCCTGGGGGAAGGGCGGGGCCAGGAGGATGCCGTCGATTTTCACCTTGCCCAGGACGGATTTGAGCCTGGCGAGTTGGGCGGTGAAGTTGGTGTCGCCGGTTTGGTAGTTTTCCTCGTGGACCACGGACTTGGGGTTCTTGGTGTATTCCCGGAAAGCCTCGGAAAAGAACTTGACCGTGTCCACGCTGTAGGCGCTGGCGCTGTCGCGGATGACCGCCGCCCTTTTCCAGCCCAGCTTGGAGACCGCGAACTTGGCCGCGGCCCGTCCCTGGACGTTGTCGCCGAAAGCGTTAAGGAAGATATAATCGCCCATGCCGGGAATGGTCGGGGTGGTGGCCGAACCGACCAGGAGCACGGTCTTGGCCTCTTGCAGAATGGGGCCGGCGGCCGAGGCCAGGGAATCGTCCTCCAGGCCGACCACGCAGGGAACCTTCAGTTCGTTGGCCAGACGGGAGGCGGCGTTGGCTATGAGGGCGGGGTCGCTTTCGGCGTCGATATTGTGAAGTTCAACCTTGCGCCCGAAAATGCCGCCTTCCTCGTTGATGATCGCCAAGGCCGCCTGGGCCCCCTGAAGCAAACTCTGGCCAATGGGCGCGGCAATGCCCGTCTGGTTGAAGATGGAACCGATGACTATGGTTTTTTCCTCCTCCGCCCCGGCCTGAAGAGGGATTGGGAACAACATGGCCAGACAAAAAGCTATTAACAGTTTTTTCATCTTTAACCAGCTCCTTGACAAAAATCGGAGGGCATGGGATCGGGCCGCCCCTGGCGGCTCCTGGCCAAAAACCATTTGATGGCCGAGCCGTCGCACTTGAAAACCGTGAAGTCGGCCCCGTAGAGGCTTATGCTCGCGCCTTCGGCCGGCACTTCCCCGAAGCGTCCGGCCAGAAGGGCGGCCAGGGTGTGATAGTGTTCGGGGGCGTCCGGCCCCAGGTCCAGGGGCAGGTGGGCGGCCAGTTCATTGGGCGAAACGCCCGGGTCCACCAAGAAAGAGCCGTCGCGCCGGGGGCTGATGCGGGGGGGATCGTTCTGGTCGAATTCGTCCTTGATCTCCCCCACGATGGTCTCCAGAAGATCCTCCAGGGTGATGAGCCCCTGCCAACTGCCGTATTCGTCCCAGACCAGGCCGAAGGGCCGACCTTCCTTTTTCATGCGGGCCAGCACATCATCGGCCGGGGAGTGATCGAAGACAGACAGGGCCGGGCGGATGAATTCCCGCACGGCCCGGTCCGGGGCCTGCCCCAGAAGGTCCTTGGCGTGGATGAAACCAGTAAGGTTATCCCGGTCCCCTTCATAAACCGGCAGGCGGGTGTGCCCATGGCCGCGCAGGATCTCTATGGCCGCGGCCACGGTTTCGGAGGCGTCCAGGGTCACCGCCCGGGTGCGGTGGACCATGAGGTCGCGGGCTTTGCGGCGGTCGAGGTTGAAGATGTTATCGACGAAGCGGGCCTCGTCGGCGTCCAGCTCCCCTCCGGCCCGGGCCTCGGCCACCAGGAGCTTGAGTTCATCCGAGGAATGGGCCGTTCCGTGGAGTCCGAGGGACGCGCCCCCCAGGGTCCTGATGGTCAGGTCGGCCGAGGCGTTCAGAAACCTGACCCAGGGCCGGAAAAAAAAGTGGAACACCTGCATGGGCCGGGCCAGGGCCAGGACCGTGGCTTCGGCGGCCCGGATGGAAACTATTTTGGGGGCCTGCTCGCCGAAGACCACATGGCCGAAGGTGATGAGGCTGAAGCCGAAGACAAAGGCCAGGGTTTGGGTCAGCCCGGGGTTGTCCAGGCCCAGGCGGTCGAACAGGGGTTTAAGTAGGGCGGCCGCCGCCGGCTCGCCCAGCCAGCCCAGGCCCAGGCTGGCCAGGGTGATGCCCAACTGGCAGACCGACAAATATGAATCCAGGTTGTCCAGGCCGAAGATGGCCGATCGGGCCCGCTTGTCCCCGCCCCGGGCCAGGACTTCCAGGCGGGTGGTCCGGACCTTGACGAAGGCGAATTCGGCGGCCACGAACATGGCGTTCAAAGCGATGAGCAGAAAGGCAAGGACCAGGGTCAACAGTATGGACACGTTCTCTCCATTGGTTTTTTATGCCTCCGTGGCGGCCGAAGGGCGGGCTACCTGTCAGCCCTATTATATGTTATGATGAAGAAAAGGCAATCCTTGAGGCCAGGGGAGGCAAAGTCGATGAACCAGGAGGAACTCTTCGTCAGCGGGCGGGTGGCCGATCCCTTCAGCTTTCTGGGCGCCCACGCGGAAACGCGCGGCGGCCGGGCGGGTGCCGTCTTCCGGGCCTTTATCCCGGGAGCCAAGCGGGTGACCGCCCTTTTGAAGGCCGAACACCTTGAGCTGGCCAAGGTCCACGAGGCCGGCCTCTTCGAGGGTTTCCTGGCCGGCCCCCACGATTTCGAGCCCTATCCCCTCCGGGCCCACTTTTCAGCGGGGGGCCGGCCCTCCGATTTCCAGGACGCCTACAGCTTCGGCCCGGTGCTTTCGGAATACGACCTCTTCCTGTGGAACCAGGGCAACCACTACCAGATATACAACAAAATGGGGGCCCATCTTCTGACCCACCAGGGGGTCAAGGGAGTGCATTTCGCGGTCTGGGCCCCCTCGGCCCGCCGGGTCAGCGTGGTGGGGGACGGCAATTTTTGGGACGGCCGCCGCCATCCCATGAGGCCCCGGGGCGCCTCGGGGATCTGGGAACTCTTCGTGCCCCACGCCCGCGCCGGGGCTCTCTACAAATACGAGGTCCACACCCAGAACGACCAACTCCTGATAAAAACCGACCCCCTGGCCTTCATGCTGGAACAGCGCCCCAAGACCGCCTCGGTGGTTTTCGACCTGGACCGCTACCAGTGGAACGACGGCCAATGGCTGCGGGAGCGGGCCCGGACCAATTTTCTCCAGCGGCCCATGAGCATCTACGAAGTCCACCTGGGTTCCTGGCGCAAGAAGAACGGCTGGGAATGGCTCAGCTACCGCGAAGCCGCCGACGAACTGGCCGCTTACCTCCGGGACATGGGCTTCAACTGGGTGGAATTCCTGCCCCTGGCCGAGCATCCCTTCGACGCCTCCTGGGGCTACCAGGTCACCGGCTATTACGCGGCCACCTCCCGCTTCGGGACCCCGGACG
>JAITBV010000167.1 GCA_031283395.1 Candidatus Adiutrix sp. | reverse complement strand
CCAGCCGGAAGACGGCCAGACTCAAAAAGAGCAGGACGGCCAGGGAGATGAATTTGTGATCGGAGGCTAGGCGTAATATGGTTTTGAGCATTATTGCAATTATACTCCCATCCGGCCTTCCTGGCAATCAGAAGCCCAGGGCCCGGCCGCCCTGGAAGATGACCAGGCAGATGGTATAGGCGTAGGCGGTGTTGGCCCCCAGGGCGAAGGCGGCCCAGCGGAGGCCTATTTCCCGGCGGATGACGGCCAGGGTGGCGAAGCAGGGCGCGTAAAGGAGGACGAAGACCATCAGGCTCGCCCCGGCCAGGGGCGAGAAGGCGGGATCCCGGGCCAGGGCCCGGCCCAGGTGTTCTATGAGGAAAGCCTCTTCGTCCGGCTTTTCGCCGGAAAGGCCGGTCCCGGCCGGGGCGGCGCTCATGGCGTAGGCCGTGCCCAGGGTGGAGAGCACCACCTCCTTGGCCGCGAAACCGCCCAGAAGGGCGATGTTGGTGCGCCATTCAAAGCCGGCCGGGCGGCTTAGGGGTTCCAGGGCCCGGCCCAGGCGCCCGGCCAGGCTGTATTGGAGGGCTTCGGCCCGGGCCGGGCTTTCCCCCAGGGCCGCCCATTCGGCGGCCCGTTCCGCCGGCGGCTGAGGAAAGGTCATGAGCAGCCAGATAATGACCGTGGCCGCCACGATAAAGGTGCCGGCCCTTTTTATATAGTCCCAGGTCCTTTCCCAGGCGTGGATCAGGACGCCCGAAACCGTGGGCAGGCGGTAGGGCGGCAGTTCCAGCACGAAGGGGGCCGGCTCGCCCGGCAGGATGAAGAGCCTCAGGAGCTTGGCCGAGACCAGGGCCACGGTCCAGGCCAGGACGGTCAGGCCCAGCATGATAAGGGCCTGGTGCTCGACGAAGAAGGCCCCGGTCAGAAGGAGAAAGACCGGCAGCTTGGCCCCGCAGGTCATCATGGGTGTGACCAGTATGGTGGCGATGCGCTCCTTGGGGTCCCGAAGGGTGCGGGCGGCCAGGACCCCGGGAATGGCGCAGCCCCCGGCTATGCCGCCTCCCACTATGAGGGCCATGGCGGAATTGCCGTTGAGGCCGAAGGCCCGGAACAGGCGGTCGAGGATGAAGGCCACCCGGGCCATATAGCCGGAATCCTCCAGAACGGATATGCCTATGAACATGAAGGCGATGAGAGGGGCGAAACCCAGGACGGCCCCGACCCCCCCGATGAGCCCCTCCCGGACCAGGTCTTTCATCAGTCCCTTTTCCAGGCCCGCCTCGGCCAGGCCGCCGAGGGCGCCGAAAAGGCTTTCCAGGCCGGATACCACCGGGCCGGAGGCCCAGAAGGTGAATTGATAGAGAGTGTAGATGACGGCCAGGAAAAAGACCGGCGCGAAGAGACGGTTCAATAGGACCCGGTCGAGGGCGTCGCTCAGCCAACGGGTGTCCCGGCGGCCCCGGGTCACGGCGGCCCGCTTGAGGCCGGCCAGAAAGCCGTAGCGGTGGTCGGTCAGCCCGGCGGCGATGTCGTCGTCGATGGTGGCTCTGAGATGGGCGGCCAGGCGTTCGCGGATGGGGGAAAGGAGCGGGATCAGGTCCGGGGCCGCCCGGATAAGGTGGTCGGAAATGTCGGGGTCGCCCTCCAGGTATTTAAGGGCCAGCCAGCGGGGCGGGAAAAATCCCCCCTCCGGAGGCGAATCCGCGATGAGGGCTTGGGCCTGGTCCAGGGCCTCGTCGATATCCTGGCCATAGCTTATTTCCAGGGGGCGCCAGGTTTTGTCCGGCTGGTCGGCCGTCTCCAGCACCCGGTCCAGGAGGAGGGCCAGCCCGGCCCCGGTGGTGGCCACCACCGGCACGACCTTGGCGCCCAGGGTCTTTTCGATCTTTTCAACATTTATCTCCAGGCCGGCGGCTTCGGCCATGTCCATCATGTTGAGGGCCAAAACTATGGGCAGGCCCATTTCCAGAAACTGTAGCGGCAGGTAAAGGTTGCGTTCCAGGTTGGTGGCATCGATCACGTCCAGCACCAGGTCCGGTTTTTCATTGAGGATGAGATCTCGGGCCAGGCGCTCGTCCAGGGAATAGGAGTTGAGGGAATAGATGCCGGGCAGGTCCACCAGCTTGATGTTTCGGCCCCGATGGGTGAATTGTCCCCACTTGCGGTCCACGGTCACGCCGGGCCAGTTGCCCACATGGGCGTGGAGCCCGGTGAGCTTGTTGAAGAGGCTGGTCTTGCCGGCATTGGGGTTGCCGGCCAGGGCCACGACCAGGTCCCGCTCCCCGCTCACGGCCCGTCCTCCCCGGTCTCGGGCACCTTCACCAGGATATGGTCGGCTTCGTTGTTGCGCAGGGTCAGGTCGTAGCCGTGAAGCTTTATGTGGACCGGGTCGTTGAGGGGGGCCCGGCCCATGATGAGTATATCCGCGCCCGGCACCAGGCCCATTTCCCGGATGCGGGCGCCTATGGCCCCGCCGCCTTTGACCCTGGCGATGGTGCCGGACTGGCCCACGGACATATGGCGCAGGGAAACGAGTTTCATAGATCCGGCTCGACTTTTTGCGATTGATTCTGAGTTGCAATAAATTTAAATGAAAAATAATATAACCGGCCCGCCTTGTCAAGACAAAAGTTCAAACCCCGAAAGCCGGAAGGCCCGGGCGATTCGCCCGGGCCTTCCGGCTTTCGGAAACCGAAAAACTCTTCTTTAGTTGGAGTTGTTGACCCCGACGATGAAGAATTCGGCCCGGCGGTTCCTGGTGTCGGCCGCCGTGGTGTTGGCCGGATCAGCAAGGCGCCGCTTGCCTTCGGTCATCAGCACGATGCGCTTGGGGTTGATGCCGTTGTTGACCAGGTAGCGCTGAATTTCTTCGGCCCGATGGCGGCCCAGATCCAGGTTGTATTTGTCGCTGGAGCGCCTGTCGGTGTGGCCGACCACGAAGATGGTCTTGCCGGGGAAGTGCTTCAGGTAGCCGACCTTGTAATCCAGGGCCCGCAGGGCTTCGGGCTTGAGGTTGTACTTGTCGGAGTCGAAATAGACCAACTCGTTGACCAGGGTCGAATCAGGGTAGTTGCCGCTTTTGCCGCAACCCTGGACCGCCAGTACGCTGACACCCAAGACCAGGAACAGAACCAATGCTTTTTTCATGCTCAATCCTCCGTGTTGTTTGTTGAACGATGACTTTAACCCATTTCCCAAGGCAAGCCAACCTGAAAAATGGCGGTCTTCATCAAGACCATACTTTACCCAATAGCTGAAACTACACCCTATAATGTCACAGACTCAAGCGAAGCTGTGACTTTCCAATGCACATATTAAATATAGCACAATAATTTTAAGTTGGCAACTTGTTAATTAAGGCTGAGATTTTACTTTAAAAAAGGGCCCCAAGTATAGGCCGCTTAAGCTAACCCGGCCATTATAGTACTAAAAATTTTTCATCTGCCCCGATTTCAGGCTTTTGGCCGGCCGGGCTCCTTCGGGGTTTAATAAAAAATTTGAGCCCAAAGGGGGATTTACGGGCCTGGGGTTCAGGCTTTGAGGTATCCGGCCCAGGCGGCGGTGGACGTGACCGCGGTTTTTTCCAGGGAGGAGGCCCCGCCTTGGATCTCGACCCGCACCATTACTTCGGCCGCGCCTCCGTGGTCGCCGTAGGCCGCGGTCAGGCTCCGGGCCAGGGTTCGGGCTTCCCCGGACGAGGCTTCCGGCCCGGGCCCCAGGGTCAGGGGACCGGGAACTCCTTCCAACTGGCAGAGCAGGTCCCCGGGCCGGGCCAGTCCGGCCAGGCGCTGGTTGTCGGCCCGGTTGCGGCCCACGGCCAGCCAGGCGCCGGAATCGGCGGTGAAAAGGCGGCCGTGCTGGATTATCTCCGCCAGGCGGGCCGGGGGCCAGGCCGGGTCCAGCCGGCCTTCCGGCCGGTCCAGGAGCCACTTGAAGCGCCGGCTGAAGGCCGGGTCGGTCAAAAGGCAGCCGCCGGCGGGGGGGGGAGCGGTGAGCCCGAAGCCGGCGGCCAGATCAAGTTGAGCCCGGCGGGAGCGGCCGGAAAGGCCCAGAAGCCGCTCGCGATCCACCCAGCCCAGCCTTTCAGCCTCGGTCGGCGTCAGGAGCCTGGCCGAAAGGGGCCGCAGCACGAAATCGGGAAGGCCCGAGCCCCGGGCCACTATTTGCATGGCCCGGGGGTTCTGGCTCAGGGGGCGCTGGCCCAGCACCTCGCCGCTGAAGAGGAAGCCGGGGCGGCCGTCGTTCTTAAGAAGTTCCCCGGCCTTTTTCAGCATCAGGGCGTGGCAGTCCACGCAGGGGTTGAGGTTGCGGCCTCGGCCGTGGGACGGGTTTTTGACCAGGGGCAGGAGGTCGTCGTAAATATCCAGAAGGGTCAGGTCCAGGCCCAGGGCTTCCGCTCCCCGCCGGGCCTTGTCCGGGGCGAAAAAAGGGCTGGTGAAGGCTACCAGGGCTGGCCTATGGCCCTGCTCCATCAACAGGCGGGTCGCCAGAAGGCTGTCCAGGCCGCCGGACAGGAGCCCTATGGCCTGGACCAGCCCTTGGGCTCTCTGGGCATCGGTGAGGTTTTCCGGGGTCATCTGTCAAAAAAGGCCGGCCTCGGCCAAACCATTAATCAGTTCCTCCCGGCCCTGGCCGGTGACCGCGGAGAAGGCCAGGGGAGGGAGGGCCGGGGCGCTCCGGAACAGGCCCTGGAGACGGGCCAGGCGGGCCTTGGCCGGGCCCCGGCCGAGTTTGTCGGCCTTGGTGGCCACCACCCAGGCCGGAATGCCCCGGAGGGCCAGCCAGTCCAGGAGGCCGTCCTCGTCCGGCGAGGGGTCGCGGCGGATGTCCATCAACAACAGGGTCAGCTTAAGCGGTCGGCCGCCTTCCAGGTAATCGGACGTCAAAGCCTTCCAGCCGGCCACCTCGGCCCTGGGCCCGGCGGCGAAGCCGTAGCCGGGCAGGTCGGCCAGCAAAAATGGTTCCGTCCCCGGGCGGAAGACGACCCGGAAAAAATTGATCTGCCTGGTCCGGCCGGGCGCGGCCCCGGTCCGGGCCAGTCCCCGGCGGCCCAGGAGGCGGTTTAAGAGGGAGGATTTGCCGGAATTGGACCGCCCCAGGATGGCCATCTCCGCTCCCAGCGGCTCCGGGAACTGGCGGCCGGTGGCCGCGGAGACCAGGAATTCCACCGCCTGGGCCGGCGGCCTTTCCTGGGCGGAGGCCGGGTTCATCGGAGGGCGGGCACCTCCGGGCCGGGGCGTTGTCAATTCGCGCCGAGTTGAAAACCCATGGCTCTGCGGGCCCGGCGCTGGGCCTCCATGGCCATCGGGGTGTTGGGAACCAGGGAGGCGACCTGGCTGAAAGCCTGGGCGGCCTCGTCGGGGTTGCCCAGCCGTTCATAAAGGTCGCCGAGGTCCATGAAGGTGTCGGGGTCTTTGTCGTCGAGCCGGGCGGCGTTCAATAGGTAGTCCAGGGCGGCGTCGTAGTTTTGCTTGGCCATGTATATCTTGCCGATGTTTTTGTAGGCGTTGGCGTAGTTCGGGGACATTTCAACGGCCCGGGTCAGGGCGGCCAGGGCCTGGTCGTATTCCTTCATCTTGAAGTAGGTCAGGCCGATGTTGGTCTGGGGCAGGTGCTTGTTCTGGTAAACCAGGTCCTTGAGGCAGAAGTTGAATTCAGCCAGGGCCTGTTCGTATTTGTCCTGTTCCAGGTAAACCAGGCCCAGGTTGTTGTGGACATCGGTGCGTTCCGGGTTGATGGCCAAGGCCCTTTGGTAGCTTTCAATGGCCAGGTCATATTCCTTCTGGCCGTAATAATAGGCCAGGCCCAGAAAATTTTCCACGGCGGCGTTCCTGGGGGCCAGTTCCCGGGCCCTTAAGAGTTCCGGCAGGGCCTTCACATATTCCCCCTGCATCAGAAGGGCCGCGCCCAGGTTGATTTGGGCCTGGGCCTCTTCGGTGACCGGGCCGTCGGGGGTGGGCGTTTTCCGGGATGTCTGACGGTTCTTGGAACCGACGCAGGCGCCCAGGGCCAGGGCCAGGGCCAGGATAAGAACAGGGATACGGAGGCGCAAAATGGTCATGATTTTTACCTCGTGGGGGCGGACAGCAAAACCGAAAAATCAAAAAAGCGTCGAGTAATTTCGCCGCTTACTTAAATGACTTTGTTCAAGGGATATTCAATGATGCCTTCGGCTCCCCGCGCAAGCAGGCGGGGAATAAGTTCCCGCACCACGCCGTCGGCCACCACGGTCTCCACGCTCAGCCAGTCGGTCTTATACAGGCCGGCCACGGT
>JAITBV010000130.1 GCA_031283395.1 Candidatus Adiutrix sp. | reverse complement strand
CACGGGCCTCATCATAGCGCTCCCGGGTCCAGCTCCGGTCCGCCTGTTTAAGGAGCAGATCGACCAGGCGTTCGTCGCCCGGATAGTTGGCCAGGATGAGAGAGGTCAGTTCCCGGGCCTCATCAGGCCGTTCCCGGGTCCAGCTTCGGTCCGCCAGGCGGAAGAGGAGGTCGGCCAGCCGCTGGTCGCCCGGATAGCTGGCCAGAATGAGGGAAGTCAGATCGCGGGCCTCATTATAGCGCTCCCGGGTCCAGCTCCGGTCCGCCAGCTTTAGAAGGAGATCCATAAGTTCCGGCTGGGCGCGGAAGCCGGACAACAGTTCGCCCAAGAGTTCCCGGGCCTCGGGGAGGCGGCCCTTTTCCCAATCTCGTTCAGCATAGTTCATCATGACTAAAGGCCGCCGGGGATCATCCGGGTATTCCCGGTTGAAAGAGACCAGCGCCTCCCAGGCCTCATCATAGCGGCCGGCCTCCCATAGCCGGTTCATCTTTTCAATCAAAAGGGAACCGCCCTCCGAATCCCGGGGGTAAAGGCCGCGATAGAGAGCGATAAAACGGAAGGCGTCTTCAGGGCGGCCGAGGCTGTCGGCTTTTACTATCTGAGCCAGGAGGATCTGACGCCCCCGCGGGTCCTCGGGATAGCTCTGGCGGAATTGTGAGAACAGATCCCAGGCCTGTTCGGGACGCTTCTGGTAATCCGCGATCTGGGCCAGGGTCAGGAGATATTCCGGGCTCAGTTCATCCAAGGGGTATTCCTGGCGGTATTGCTTGATGAGGGTGACGGCCCGGTCGTAGCGCCGGCCATCGATCTCAATGGTGATGGCGTCGGACAAGGCATCCCGCCGCACCGGCTCGGATGAAGTGCCGCGGCGGAGGTCCAGGAGATTGGTGACGGCCTCGGCGTTGTGGGGCCGGGCCAGGGCGTGGCCGACCAGGACCAGTTGATCATCCAGCCACCGGCGCTGTTCGGGGAACTCGGATTCCATTTCCTGGATATACTTAAAGGCCGCCTGGGGCTGCCCGATCTTCAGGCTGTTGACCACCAGGCCCCTGGCCCGGGTCAGGCGCTTGTCCGGGGTCTCTTCGGCCAGCTCGGCCCACATTTCCCTGGCTTCCCGGAAGCGGCCCAGGCGCTCGTAGGCCTGGGCCACCAAGGCTTCCATCCGGGGCCGGTCGCTGGAGGCGAAGTAATAGGAGTTGTCGGCGTAGAGGTCGACTATGCTCTGCCAATCCTCCATATCCCTAAAGAGGGCCATCTCGTCGACCAGGGCCGAGTTCAAAACCGGCAGGGCCTCGGGCAAAAGAGGGCTCTTGGGATTGTTGATCTCCAGTTCGCGCAGCCATTTGATGGCTTCGTTGGCCGCCCCGTCTTCAGCCAGGGCCGTGCCGATCCTGAGTTGGGCCAACTGGACCAGGGGCGAGGTGAAACCGGCGTCCAGGATGGATTTATACATTTCCACCGTAGCCTGCCGGCTGCCGCGCTCCAGAGCCTCAAACACCTTTTCCTGGCTGAAGAAGCTGTGAAGAGAGCCCATGTCGGCCAGGTGCACCTGGCTGATGAGGCCCCCTTCCTGCCGCGGGTAGTTGCGGCGGACCGCGCCATAGATGGCTATGGCTTCCCGGTCCAGGCCCTCCTGTCGATAATTGTCGCCGATGCGGGTAAGTATTATGTCGGCCTTGGGGTGGTCCGGTATGAGGTTGACGGCCTGGGTCAGATAGTGGCGGCTGAGATCGGGCCGGCCCAGGTAGTGATAGGCTTCACCCAGGGCGTAAAGGCTTTCCGGGAAAGTCTCGTGAAGGTCCGGAACCTGGCGCAGGGCTTCGTTCAAGATCTCCGCGGCCTGGCTGTGAAAGCCCTGGTAGAAATCGGCCGCGCCCGCCCGGGCGTAAACCTCCCAGCCCAGCCGGTCGGCCACGCCCTGGTTCAGGGCCGGGGTCAAAACTTTCCGGGCTTCATCGACCAGGTCCATGCCCATTAAAAGGTCCGCGGCCTTCAGTAGAGCCCTCTGGGAGTAAACGTCGTCCCCCTCGCCGGCCAGAAAGGCGAACTGGCCCGCGGCCTCATTGTTGAAGTTCAAAAGAAGATCGGCTTCCGCCAGCTTGTAACGGGCCCGCGAACTTAAGGCGCTGTGAGGCCAGCGGTCCAGAAAGGATTTCCAGGCCTCGGTGGCCGCGGCATAGGTCTCTTCCGGCGGGCCGGCCAGGAAGTCCAGTTCGGCCTTAAGGTAGCTGGCCACTTCCAGCCGGGGATGATTGGGGAAAGTTTCGAAAAGGAAGTTCAGGTCGTCCCGGGCCGGGGACCGGTTGTCGATCGCCACCGACCCCAGGATCCTCTGGAAGAGGTGCTCGGCCGGCCCGTCATGCGGGCCGGGAGGGGTCAGCCCGCTCTGTTCCAGGGCCACTTCGGCCAGGGAGGGCAGGGCCATGGTCTCCCGGCCCAGTTGCCCGGGCATGGCCGGCGCTTCCGGGGCCGCCGGAGGCATGACGTCCAGGTTGAGGGTATAGCGGTCGCGGCCGGTAATATGTTTCAGGTCATATTCCGCCAGGCCCACCCGCACCAGGGCCAGGAGCCGGCCGTCCCTGGTCTCGAAGTCGAGTCCGGTGATCACTTCATGCCTCGGCAGGGCGCCGAGTTCCCCCATCCGCATGGGCCCCAGGTCAATCAGGAGGCGTCCGCCCGGCTCGGTCTTCACCGTATAGGGGCCGAGAGGCTCCCGGAAGGTGAAGGCCAGGCGGGAATAGCCCTGGCCGTCGCCCAGGGCCACCTGTTCCAGGCTGTTCTCCCTCTGCCCGGCCGCCCGGCCCGGAAACAGGGCGCAACAAAAGAGGGCCGCCAGGACAAGGTAAACTGGGGCCGGACTCCGGTATTTCTGGGGAGCGGTCTGGGTCACAAGGGCGACTCCAGGGGGAATTTCAGTTCTTAGGAAGCCGGACGCCTTTTCCGGCGCTTCCTAATTAGTTATCGGCCGAATACCACCCGGCCATTAGCCGGTGGGGAGCCCGGACGGCTGAAAAAACATGGATCTCCCGCTCCGCTTCAGGCTTAGCTGAAGGCCCGCCTAAGGTCAGTCCGGGCCATCGCCCTGGAGAAGCCCCTTTTTGCGCATCTTCTCCACCAAAGTGGTGCGATTGATGTTCAGGAGCTTGGCCGCCTTGTTCCGGACCCCGCCGGCGGCCTTAAGGGCCGCGATGATGAGCTGGGTTTCATAGGCTGAGACCAGGGCGTTGAAATCGACACCCTCCGGGGGCAGTTCCAGATCCGGCCAGTCCGAAACGATCGAGGCCGGAGCCGGCCGGTTTTCAGGGCTGTCCGGGGATGGAGCCCCGGGAGCTTCGGCCGGCGTGTCGGGCGGTTCATCGGCCGGTTCGTCGGCCAGGGCCAGGGCCAGTTCCGGGACCGGCCGACCGTCGGTGGAAGCCAGGAGCTTGGCCGGCAAATCCTCCACCGCCAGCACCGGGCCATCGGCCAGGGTGACCATGCGCTCAATGAGGTTTTCCAGTTCCCGCACATTTCCCGGCCAGCCGTAGGCCAAAAGGCGGTTCAGGGCCTCCGGGGCCAGGCCGGTCACCCGGCTACCCCGGGTGGACGCCAGACGGGCCAGGAAATGCTCGATGAGGAGCGGCACGTCTTCCAGGCGCTCCCGCAGGGGGGGCATGGTTATGGGTATGACGTTCAGGCGGTAAAACAGGTCTTCCCTGAAGCGGCCCTCTTCCACGGCCAGGGCCAGATCCACGTTGGTGGCCGTGATGATCCGGATATCCACCGCAATGATCCGGTCGCCCCCCACCCGCTCTATCTCGTGTTCCTGTATGACCCTTAGCAGCTTGACCTGGAGCTTGGGGCTCATGTCGCCTATCTCGTCCAGAAAGATGGTGCCGCCGTCGGCCATTTCAAAACGGCCCAGGCGGGTGCGGATGGCGTTGGTGAAGGCCCCTTTTTCATGGCCGAAAAGCTCGGCCTCCAGGAGTTCCTCGGGAATGGCCCCGCAGTTGACGGGAATAAGCGGCCTGGCGGCCCGCGGGCTTTTCAGGTGCAGGGCCCGGGCCAACAGTTCCTTGCCGGTGCCGCTCTCGCCGTGGATCATCACCGTGGAATCGGTGGCGGCCACCTTATCCGCCAGGCGGAAGACCTTCTTCAGGGCCGGGCTGCGGCCGATGATGGCCCGGTGGCCGACGGTTGCGGCGGTCGCGGCCGATGGGGGGGGGGACGCCGCCGGGCGGCCGGCCCGGGTCTCCGGCTTGAGGCGGCCCAGAAAATTATCCAGGCATTTGGAAAGTTCCAGGGGGTCGGGCGGCAATTCCAGAAAATCGGTCACCCCCAGGCGCACCAGGGCGCTCCCGGTTTTAACGGCCAGGTTTCGGCTCAAGGCCACTATTTTCAGTTCGGGATCGGCTTCCAGAAAATCGCGGACCAGTTCCAGGGGTTTCTGCGAGGCGTAGCCCAGGTCCAGGATCAGCCCGGCCCAGCGATGGCCGCCGGACCGGCCGATTTCCGGCAAAACCTGGGCCGCGCCCAGGGCTCGGAAAGTTTCAGCGCCCCGGTCCCGGCAGGCGGTGGCCAGAAGGCCGGCCAGCTTGTCATCCTTGACCACGATCAAAACATCGCTCATGGGCTCTTCCCCTCGCCGCTCGGAGCAGACCCGGACATGATAATATTTTGACGCTCAAAACTCAAGCCCGGCGGACCGGCCGGACCGAAAGGCCGGACCCAATGTTAAAATGCTCTAAACAGCCGGATAGAGGAGGGGCTTGACGCGCTTATGCCCGCTGGCCCGGTGGAATCCGTCGATGATGGCTCTGTCGCGGTCGTTCACCGCGCCGGTGAGGAGAAAGGCGTCCAGGCTGGCATAGGTGACGCCCATGTCCGCCTCGTCCGTCTGGCCGTCGAACAGCCCGGCGGAGGGGGCTTTTTCCAGGATGAAGCCGGGCGCCTTCAGATATCGCAAAAACTCGTATATCTCGGTGACGGTGAGATCGGCTATCGGGTTGAAATCAAAGGCTCCGTCACCCCACTTGGTGAAATAGCCCATGTGGCCTTCGCTCCGGTTGCCGGTCCCCGCCACCAGCCTGTTTTCGCTGGCGGCCACGGCGTAAAGGGCGGTCATGCGGAGCCGGGGGGCCATATTGGCCAGCGCCGGGTCGGTGAGCCGCGTCTTTTCGCCGACAACTTGGGAAAGAGAGTTTTTTACGCCTGACAGATCAATGACCCGGGCGGCTATGCCGTAACGCTCCGCCAGGGCTTCGGCATCGGCTTTATCCATCCCGTAATTTCTTTTTGAACCGCACGGCATGATGAGCCCCACGGTATTTTCGCAGGCCGCTTTACAGAGTATCCCGACCAGCGCGCTGTCTTTTCCGCCGCTGTTGCCGAAAACGACACCCTCGGCCCGGGCGGCGGACAAGGCGCCGCGGATAAATTCCACCCGGGCCTTCATTTCACTCTCATAATTTCTCATAAGACCCATCCCTTTCAAGAAAGGGTGGCCAGGGAACATCTGTTGCGGCCGCCTTGTTTTGAGGCATAAAGCATCTCATCGGCCCGTTTGATGTAATCATCCTCGCTTTGCGTATGGTCCACGCTGCCGGACGCGACCCCGATGGAAATGGTGACGCGGCCGACCGCCTCGTTTTTTTCATGCGGTATGTTGCGGTTTCGTATGTTTTCCAGGAGTTTTTCCGCAATGACGCGGGCTCCATTTTCACCGGTGTTCGGCAGGACCACGACAAATTCCTCGCCGCCGTAACGGGCCACAAAATCATCGGCTCTCGTTATCGTCCGGTTAAGAGTGGCCGCGACCTCTATAAGGCAGTCGTCGCCGGCCCTATGACCATAGAGATCGTTATAGTCCTTAAAATGGTCAATGTCGATCATTATCAGGCTCAAGAGGCCCCCGGAACGGGATAGGGATTTTATCAAACGCTTGAGGTTGTCGTCGAAAAACCGCCGGTTATGAATGCCGGTCAGCGGGTCATAAAAAATTTTGTCAGCCTCGGTTTCAAGCCATTGTATGGTTCTTTCCAGCCTTTTAGTCTTACGCAGGTCGTTCACATAGGCCAAGGCGATGTATTTCCCGTTATGATGCGTGCGCGTAATGGTGATTTCACAGGGGATAGGTTCGCCGGCTGGTGAACAGTGCATCCTCTCCAGGGTCAGTTTTTCGCCGTTCAACACCCGCTTCAACATCTCAAACGCGCTATCACGGGATTTTGAGCCGTCAGGCTGATATTCGGGGAACAGCTCGA
>JAITBV010000180.1 GCA_031283395.1 Candidatus Adiutrix sp. | reverse complement strand
TTCTTCAGCCTCCTGGAAAACGGCTGGCACCTGCTTTTGATAGCCCCGCGGAATTATTACTACAGCCAGGCCTTCCGCCTGATGCCGGTCATCTTCATCCTGGCCTTGAGCCTGGCCTCTCTCCTGGGCTACCTCCTGGTCCGCCTGAGCGCGGCCAAAAGGCGGTCGGAAGAGGAGAGCCGTTCCAAGTCCTACTTCCTGGCCCGCATGAGCCACGAAATCAGGACGCCTTTGAACGTCATCATCGGCTTGGGCGAACTGGCCCTCCGGAACTACGGCCAGCCCCAGGGCCGGAGCGATCTGGAAGAGATCCGGCGGGCCGGCTATAATCTGCTGGCCATCGCCAACGATATCCTGGACCTTTCGAAGGTCGAGTCGGGCCGCCTGGAACTGAACCCCGGCCCTTACAAGACCGCTACCCTCTTAAGCGACATAATGGTCCTGGCCGAGTCTGCCCTGGGCGGCCGCGACCTGGAACTGTCGGTTTCGGCCGACCCGAACCTGCCGGCTGAACTGGTGGGCGACGAGTTGCGGGTGCGCCAAATAATCATGAACCTCATGACCAACGCCATCAAATACACGCCGGAGGGCTTCGTCCGGCTGGCGCTGAAAGGCGAACCGGCCGACGGGAACCAGTTCCGTCTCCTTTTCACAGTTGAAGACAGCGGCCCGGGCCTGAAGCCGGAGCAGACGGCGGTCATCTTCGACGACTTTGTCCGCCTGGAAGCGCCAAGCCGTGAACGGATCGAGGGGACCGGCCTGGGCCTTCCCATAGCCCGCCGTTTCTGCCAAGCCATGGGCGGAGACATCAGCGTGACCAGCGAATATGGGCGGGGAACCACTTTCCTGGCCGAAATCCGGCAGGACGTCGCCTCCCCGGGAATCCTTTTGGGTGAATTCAAACCGGGCCGGCCCAGCCCGGACCAAAGCCCTTGCCGGCCGGCGCCCTTCCTGGCCCCGGACTTCCGGGTGCTGGTCGTGGACGATATAGCCACCAATCTGGGGGTGGCGGACGGGCTCTTGTCCCTCTACCAGATGCGGACGACCCTCTGCCTCAGCGGGCGCGAGGCGATTGAGGCCGCTAAGAAAGACGACTACGACCTCTTCTTCATTGATCACATGATGCCGGACATGGACGGTTTGGCGACTCTCAAGGCCCTGCGCCAGATTAACGGCGCTCCGGGGAAGGCGCCCATGATCGCCTTGACCGCCAACGCCTTGGCCGGCATGAAGGAAATGTTTCTCAACAACGGCTTCGACGACTACCTGTCCAAGCCGATAGAGCTGGAGAGCCTCAACGGATTATTGGAACGCCTGGTGCCGCCGGGGCGGCGGCTTAAGGCGCCGGATCAGCCCGCCCGGCCTTTTCCGAACGAACCCCTGGCCGCGGTCGGGGCTCTCGAAGGCTTCGACCCGGCGGCGGGCCAAAACCGGCTGGGCGGTTCGGCGGAAAAATACCGGGCCGTCCTGGCCACATTTTTGCGGGACCTGGAGAGCCGGCGGCCGCTCTTGGCCCCGGAAGCGGACCGGGATTCCCTGATCATCAATCTCCACGCCCTGAAAGCCGCCCTGGGCAACATCGGGGCCTCTAAATTGGCCGCGGAGGCGGTCGTTCTGGAGGCCGCCGCCAAGGGGAACGACCAGCCGGCCCTGGCGGCGGGGCTTCGCCCCTTCAACGCCGGCCTGGATCAGTTGGAGAGCGTCATCCGGGCCGGCCTGGAAACCGAGGCGTCCGGGAACCCCTCCGCCCTTAAGACCCTCCCCGCCGAGACCCTCCGGGAACTCAAGGCCGCCCTGAAGATCCAGGACATGGGGCGCATCGACGAAGCTTGCGAACGCCTGTCCCGGGCCGCCCCCGGCGGCAACCCGGCCCGGGCGATCTTGGCCGCCATTTCCGACCACATCCTGTTGAGCGATTACCAGGAAGCCGAGGCGCTGGTCGATCAGTTGCTCCGGGAGGCGGTAAATGACTGAGGCCAACTCCGGCCGGCCCCGGATATTGGTGGTTGACGACAACATCACCAATCTCAAGGTGGCCAAAGAGGCTCTGGCCGGCCTCTATGATGTGTTCACAGCCCCTTCGGCGGCCAAAATGTTTCGGCTCCTGGAAACCATGACCCCGGAACTGATCTTCCTCGATATTGTCATGCCGGAAATGGATGGTTTCGAAGCTCTCAGGGAATTGAGGACCAAGGACCGGTTCCGGGACATACCCATCATTTTCCTGACCGGCAAAACGGATGACGAAAGCCAGTTTGACGGCCTGGAATTGGGGGCCGTGGACTACATCACCAAACCCTTCTCGCCGCGCCTGTTGCGCAAGCGGGCTGAAATCCACCGCACGCTCCAATCCCAGCGCCTCACCCTGGAACGGCAGAAAACCGAACTGCAGAATTTCAACCTGAACCTGAAACAAATGGTCGAGGAAAAGGCCGGCCATGTCCTGGATCTGCAGGGGGCTATATTGAACACCGTGGCCGACCTGGTGGAAAGCCGTGATGACATCACGGGCGACCATGTGGGCCGGACCCAGCACTGGCTGAACATCCTGGTGACGGCCTTGGACGAGCACGGCATTTACCGCGATTACACGGCCAAGTGGGACCGTCGTTTCCTGATCTCGTCGT
Organism: Candidatus Adiutrix sp.; assembly: GCA_031283395.1. The sequence continues at coordinate 1,953 of JAITBV010000180.1, read as the reverse complement.
CGCAATTGCATGATGTCGGAAAGATCGCCATCAGCGACCATATCCTGCGCAAGCCCGGCCCCTTGACCCGGGAGGAATTCGAGGAGATGAAGCGGCATGTCGACTTCGGGGTGCGGATAATCGACAAGATAGACTCGGGCCTGCCGGAAAACGATTTTTTACGGCAGGCCCGCCTGTTCGTCTGGACTCACCATGAGCGATGGGATGGGTCCGGCTATCCCCGCGGGCTGCGCGGCGAGGATATCCCTCTGGAGGGGCGGCTCATGGCCATTGCCGACACCTATGACGCCCTGATCTCCCACCGCCCTTACAAAAACGCCTATGCCCATGAAGAGGCTGTGGGCATAATCGCCCGGAGTCGGGGCCGGCACTTCGACCCGGTTCTGGCAGACTTGTTTCAAGAGCGCGAACAACTTTTCAAGGAACAGAACGTCGGGCCGGCCCCCAAGTATTATGCCCGCTAGGCCTTTTTAGCCGACTGGTTGACCGCCCTTATCTTTTTTGTGTTTCCTGGCCGGTTATCCGTCTCCTAAGCCTCGCCATTAGCCCGGGGAATCCTTTCCCCGATTATTTTTCGTAGGGCGCTGATAAAGGCCGGAGTCTCGGAAATTAACAGGGGATAATTTTTTTCCAGACCGGCCTGTTCCAGTTTCCCGGCCGAACGGGACAACTCGGTTTCGCCGATATTGGCCAGCGCGGCCTTTATCGTGCGGATATTTTTTATATATGTTTCTAAATCCTTTTCTTCATAGGAATTCAATTTATTATGTATTAATCCGAGAATAATGGCGCTTATCGTGGATTCCCAAACAAAAACATCGGATAATCGCGGAGGGGAGGAGGTTGACGATGAATCGTCGGAATAACCATTGGTTTTTTCAGTTTTTAGATGGCGCAGGGCTTCGAGAATTTCGGGTGGTTGTTTATCCCGAATATACTTGTTTAACAGGGCGTCCATTCTGGGCCTGTTTATCGGTTTGGAAATAAAATCATCAAAACCGCCGGCCAAAAAAATCTCGACTTGCTCTTTCATGGCGTTGGCCGTAAGAGCAATGACCGGTCGGGCATAGCCGAATTCGCGAATCAGTCTTGTCGCTTCAAGGCCGTCCATTTCAGGCATTATATGGTCCATGAACACAATGTCATATACCTGGCCGGCTTTTATTTTTTCAACCGCCTCGATCCCGCTGGTGGCTGTGTCGATCTTCAGTTTGTAGGGCGAGAGCAGGCCTTCGGCAATGACTAAATTTGTCGCGATATCATCCACAAGCAAAATGCTTCCGTATGGCATTTGTTCCATTATGGTCAGGGTTTCTTTTTCGTAGGGCAGTTTGTAGGAAAAGTTACTGAGTCCCTCCGCTGTTTCCGGGCCGATTTCTCTCAGGCCTATTCTTTTTTGCGGCAAACGGACGGTGAACTCCGTGCCTTCGTTCGGTATGCTTTCCACTGATATTTCGCCGTCCATTATATCAACCAGACGTTTGGCAATACTCATTCCCAGCCCGGTTCCCTCTTGGGTCCGGTTGGATTCCAGGTTGAAGCGGGAATACTCGTCAAACAATTCTCCAACCTGTTCCGGGGTCATTCCGATTCCTGTATCGCGAACCTTTATGATAAGCGTGATGTCGTCTCCGGGGGTATTCATCGTTAAGGTTTCAAAAGACATTGACACCAGGCCTTTGTTTGTAAATTTGAAGGCGTTCGATAGGAGATTGTTCACGATTTGCTTGATACGCAATTCATCTCCGTATAGTTCATCGGGCATGGACGGATCAACAAGCAACTTGAACTCGATCGGCTTATTTTTGATACGCAGAATGTTTAAGTGAACGGTGTTGTTTATTAGGCTGGCGGCGTTATACCTGGCCGGCAGTATTTCCACATTCCCGGCCTCTATTCTCGACATGTCCAATAGTCCGTTGATTATGTCCAGAAGCATATAGCCTGAATGAT
>JAITBV010000208.1 GCA_031283395.1 Candidatus Adiutrix sp. | reverse complement strand
ATCGCCCTGGAATACCGGGAACAGAAACTCAAAAACGCCCTGATGGATTTCGACGACCTCCTGGCGGGCCTGGAGACCGTGCTGCGGGAACATGAAGACCTCCGCCACCGCCTGGCCGGCCGCTACGACTATATCCTGGTGGATGAATACCAGGATACCAACCCGGTCCAGGCCCGCCTGACCCACCTGTTGGGTCGGGACCACCAACGGGTCACGGCTGTGGGCGACGAGGCCCAATCCATATACGCCTTTCGGGGCGCCAGCTTCAGAAACATCATGGATTTTCCCAAAATCTTCCCCGGCGCCGAAATAATGAAGCTGGAAGAAAACTACCGCAGCCGGGAGCCCATCGTGGCCCTGGCCAATCACCTCATCGCTCGGGCCCGGGAACGCTACGACAAGACCCTGGTGGCCGTGCGCGGCCCCGGCCCGGCCCCGGAACTCAAGCCCGCCAGGGACCTGGCCGATGAAGCCGGCTTTGTCGCCGCCCGCATTGAAGAACTTCTGGCCGAAGGCCTGGCTCTGCGGGATATCGCCGTGCTCTTCCGGGCTTCAGCCCACTCCTTTGACCTGGAAGTGGAACTGGTGCGCCGCGGCCTGCCCTACACTAAATACGGCGGACGCAAATTCCTGGAAGCGGCCCATATCAAGGATTTTCTGGCTTTTTTGCGCTTGACGGCCAACCCGGCCGACGGCCTGGCCCTGCGCCGGGTGCTGACCCTGATGGAGGGGGTGGGGCTCAAGGGGGCAGACGAGGCCGCGGCCTGGCTGGATGGGCGGAGGGACCGGCTCCTGGATTTGGCTTCCGCCCCGGTAAGCGGCCGGATCAGGAAGGCTCTGGCCCCTCTGGCCGAGCTTTTGAAGCGGATCGCCCCGGAGGGCCTGGACCTGGCCGACCAGACCCAGGCCGTGGCCGAATTCTACCTGCCCCGGTTGCGGGACCTGTATCCCGACGACTGGCCGGACCGGCAGGGCGATCTCCGGGAACTAATGCGCATGTCCGGGGAACGGGACGACCTGCGCCTCTTCCTCGATGAACTGACTTTGGACCCGCCCAATCAGACACGGGTGGCCCCGGAGGAAAAAAAGGAGACCCTGACCCTGTCCACCATCCACTCGGCCAAGGGCCTGGAATGGAAAGCGGTATTCCTCCTGTCGGCCGTGGAAGGCCGCTTCCCCCCGGTCTATGCGGCCCGCACCGAGGCTGAACTGGAAGAGGAACGCCGCCTGATGTATGTGGCCGTGACCCGGGCCGAAGACCTCTTATGCATCATGCTGCCCCTGGGGACCATCGATCGCTGGTCCGGCGCCACGGCCGCCCCCAGCCGCTTTCTGGCCGAAGCCGGCCTGGTCGGCTTGAAATTCGGCCTAAATGAAGGCTCGTACCCTTTCTCGTCCCGGCCTGATCCGGGCTCCGCCGCGCCGGCCGCAGCCCCCCGCCCCGCCCTCCCCCGAAAGGATTTTTTGACCGACCTTCAGACCGGACAGAGGGTGAGCCATCCTGTGTACGGCGCCGGCCGGGTGGCCGAGATCCTGGGCCCCCGGGCGATCATAGATTTTGACCTTTTCGGCAAAAAAAATGTTATAATCCAATATGCTAAACTTGTTAAAATCTGACCGGGCCGCCCCCGAAGCATGACTTACCAGGAAGAAATACAGCGGCTGTTCGACCTGCAGAAATTCGGCATGAAGTTCGGCCTGGAAAACATGCGAACCCTCCTGACGCGCCTGGGAGAGCCCCAAAAGGGCCTCAAACTCGTCCACCTGGCCGGCACCAACGGCAAGGGTTCGGTGGGGATCATGCTCAAAAGCGGGCTGGACGAAGCCGGCTACCGGACCGGGTTCTACACTTCGCCCCATCTGGTGACCTTCAGGGAGAGAATAGTCGTCGGCCCGGACCTGATCAGCGAGACGGATGTGTTGCGCCTCTTAAGCCGCGTCTGGCCCCAGGTTGACCAGAAATCGCCGCCGACATTTTTTGAATTCGTCACCGCTCTGGCCTTCATGTATTTCCAGGAACAAAAAGTGGAGGTGGCCGTCATTGAAGCCGGGCTGGGTGGCCGGATGGATTCCACCAACGTCATAGAACCGCTGGTTACGGCCATCACCAATGTTTCCCTGGACCACACCGAACATCTGGGCGATACCGTTTCCGCCATAGCCGCTGAAAAAGCAGGGGTCATCAAACCCGGCCGCCCCCTGGTCACGGGCCAGCTGAACCCCGAGGCCGAAGCGGTCATCGCCCAAACGGCCACTGAAAAAAACAGCCCATGGCTAGCCCTGGGCCGCGATTTTGAAGCCAAGGTCACCGGCCGCGACGAGGCCGGCCGCTCCCTGGTCAGTTTCACCCAGGCCGGCGAGACCTGGGCCGATCTGCCCCTGAGCCTGGCGGGCGCCCACCAAATCGACAACGCCGCCGTGGCCCTGGCCCTGAGCCGCCTCCTTACGGAGCAGGGCTTTGGGCTCCGGGCCGAACACTTCCGGGCCGGCTTGGCCCGGGCGGCTTGGCCGGGCCGGACTGAAACCTGGCCCCCCGGAGCCTGGCCCCCGGCCGGCCCCCGGGCCCGAGCCCCCCTCCTGGTGGACGGGGCCCACAATCCGGCCGGGGCCCTGGCCCTGGCCGACCATCTGGCCGGCCTGCCTCGGCGGCGCCTTCATCTCCTGGTGGGGGTCATGGCCGACAAGGATATCACCAATGTCCTGGGGCCTCTTTTACCGCTGGCCGACCGTCTCTACCTGACCCGGCCCCGCTTCACCCGGGCCGCGTCGCCGGAACTCCTGAGGGATAAAATAACGGCCGCCCTGGGTCCGCCCCCTATCCCCACCAGCCTTCACCCCGAACTGGAAGGCGCTTTCCAGACCGCCGCCTCGGAAGCCGAACCAGAGGACCTGGTGGTTTTGAGCGGTTCCCTGTTCACGGTGGGTGAAAGCCTGGCCTTTCTCCGGGGCCTGGGGCCGGTGGAGTCCAACTGATTGAAAACGCCCGCCGACATAAACGGCCGGGCCGGGCCGCGGAGAAAGAGCCGGACCGGACCGGCACACGGTCTGCCCCTCTGGTTTATGGCCATTATCCTCCTTGGCTTCAGCTCGAATGACCTTTCGGCCCTGCCTCCGGCCGGGGAATTGGAAACCGATCAGGTGGAAGTCCGCATCCCGGGCCAGGAACTGATCATCATACGGGCCGACCGCATAGAATATGACGAAAAACCGGACCTGACGAATTTCATAGGCCGGGTCAACATCCGGCGCGGCCTGGAACTTCTCACGGCCGACCGGGTCGTCTGGCGCAACCAGACCAGAGTCGCGGAGGCGGCCGGCTCTGTCCGCCTACAGGCACCTGATTTCACGGTGGAGGCCGAGCGTGCCGCGGTCAACCTGGAATTGTCCATGGCTAAACTCTATCAGGGCCGGGGCTTTTTCTCCCGCGGCCATTACTACTTAAGCGGCACGGTGATAGAACGCCTGAGTGAAAAGAAGTTTCAGGCGGCCGAGGCGACGGCCACCACCTGCGACGGCCCTACCCCGCCCTGGACCATCCAGGCCGAACACCTGACCGTAACCGAAGGCGGTTACGCCTCGGCCACGGGAGTGGTTTTAAAAGGCGCGGGCAGCACCCTGCCCTTCTTCGCCACTCCCTATTTCATTTTTCCGGTCAAAACCGAGCGCCAGAGCGGTCTGCTCCGACCGAACCTGGCCATCTCCTCCAAAGACGGCCTGACGGCCGGCCTCCCTTTTTTTTGGGCCACCGGCGAAAACCATGATTTGACCTACACCCCGGTCTGGCGGGAAAAACGGGGGCTGTCCTCCACCCTGGAGGGGCGCTACCACCTGGACTGGGGACGGGGCCTCTGGCAGGTCAGCCATATCAACGACCGGGCCGACCGCGTTTACAGTTTCACCAATTCCCCGGATAGCCGTAAAACGGGGGAACGCTTCTGGCTGCGGGCCCAAAACCGGGGCCGGTTTGAAGACTGGGATCTCAACCTCAACCTGGATCTGGCCTCCGACCCCCTCTATCTCAGGGAATTCACCAATGCCCCCGACGGCTACGACCAAAGTTCCAGGGCCTTCATCTCAAATTTCGGGCACACCATCAACGAGGCCATGAACCCCAACCGGGCCAACGAACTTTACGCCCAAAGGCTGGACGGGCCGACCCAGACCCGGGCCGGGCTCCACTACACCTATAACCTCCAACATAAAAGTAATCATGACACCGTGCAGCGCCTGCCCTCCCTCCAATACGACCTGGTGGGCCGCAGCCTGGATGATATCCTGGTTTCAGACCGCCAGATCCCGCGTTTTTCGCTGAACACCCGCTACGACCATTTTTACCGCCAGACCGATGAAAACAGCCAGACCACTGAAACGGGGCACCGGATCAGGCTGCGGCCCGCTGTGGATTGGACCAGGGCCCTGGGCCTGACCAGTTTAAAGGTGGCCGGCGACCTGGATATGGCCGCCTACGCCGCCGCCGGCCGCCGGCCTTCAGCCCCCGACCCCGCCTCCCGGGCCGCGGCCGGACATGATCGCTGGTACAACCTTATGACCGGCTCGGCCGAAGTGGAACTGGCCACCACCTTCAGCCGCATTTTCGAAGGCGGCCCGGGCCGGGCTTCGGCCACCCGACACCAGGTAACGCCCACCGTGGCCTTCAATTACATCGGCGCCCCGGAGAGCCAGGGCCGGCTGCCCTATTGGGACCACCACGACCGCCGTTTGCCGCGCCAAACCCTGCGCTACGGCCTTTCCAACAGCCTGCTAGCCAAAAACCCGGGCCGGGGAACCGAAGGATCAGAGACCGAAGCGGGCGAAGAGGACGGTCAGCCCTTAGGCATTCAGCCCCAGGCAACTGACAGCTATTTTCAATTCCTGAAATTCGGGCTATGGACCAGCTATGAACTGTCCGACAACAGCGACCTGGCCAGACGACCCGGAGACCGCTATTTCGACACTGACTATTACGACCGGGGCTCCGGCCCCCTGGAAGCCTATCTGGAAGCCTTTTTCAACCCCTATTTCTCCACCCGGCTGGTGTCCAACTTCAACACCCGCACCGGCCGGGCCATAAGCCATGACCTGAGCCTGACCGCGGCCGACAGCCGCGGGGACCGGCTGACCCTGACCTATGATTACGACACGCCTGAGGCCAAATACCTCCCGGGCGATACCTACCAGGAAGCCCGGGGTGAATTGAGCCTCAAGCTGAATTCCGAATGGTCTACCGACCTCTTCACCCGCTACGACCTCAAAAACAACCGGGCCCTGGAAAACAGGGCCCAGCTCGCCTATCAGGCCCAGTGCTACGGCCTGGCCCTGGTTTACTCCAAGATATACCATGAACAGAGCGTGGGCCTGATATTCGACCTTATGGGTCTGGGCTCCATAAATTTCCGCGGCGCTGGCGCGTCGGATTGATGAGGTGGAACCGTCCATGGAAACGCATGAAAAAGCCCTCCTGGCTCAATTGGCCTCAGAGAATCCGGAACTGGCGGAGATGGTGGCCCGGCATCAGTCTTTTGAAAGCCAGCTGGAAGAAATGAACCACCGCCCCTATCTGTCACCGGAAGAGGATCTGGAGCGAAAAAAAATCCAGAAAGCCAAGCTGGCGGTCAAAGACAAGATCCAGGCTTTTCTGGAGCGCCACCAGGGTTGACTAAAATGACGGAGCTGACAGGCGCTCAAATTCTCATCGAGTGCTGGAAAAAAGAGGGGGTGGAGGTCGTTTTCGGTTATCCCGGCGCCGCCACCATAGATATTCATCATCACCTGTCCCGGAGCGGGCTGCGTTTTATCCTGACCCGGCATGAACAGGCGGCCGTCCACGCGGCCGAAGGCTACGCCCGGGTCACCGGCCGGCCCGGGGTGGTCCTGGTCACCAGCGGCCCCGGGGCCACCAACACCGTAACGGGCCTGGCCGGGGCCAACCTGGACTCCACCCCCGTCCTGGTCTTTTCAGGGCAGGTGCCC
>JAITBV010000204.1 GCA_031283395.1 Candidatus Adiutrix sp. | reverse complement strand
CTCGGCGGCTTCATCCATCAACTTCGCCGCCGCTGTGGAAACAGCGCTGGTGTCCGTGTCAATACCGCGGTAGGCTTCCAGCATCTGGTCGGTCAAGCGGGCCACCCGCGTGAAGATGTCCCTGGTGGCGGCTATGCTGTCCTGGTACTTGGCGATGAGCGAAAGGAGGGAAGAGAATTTTTCCCGCTCATCGTCTTTGGTGACGTTTTGCGGGGTGTTGTATTTTTGGAGGCTGTTTTCAGCGGATTTCAGCTCGGCGACCGCGGAATCGAACGTTTTGTCAGCCTCGTCGCCCTTGAAGCTCAAGGCCCGCACATAGGCCAACCGGGCCGCGTATATCGACAGCTCAAGTTCGCTCAGGACCACCAGGCGGTCGACGCGGTGGGACAGGTCGTTCTGGAACGCTTCCAGTCTTTCGGCATACATCGAGTTTATGGTGTTGCTGACTATTTTGTGCGTGGCGTCCACGAGTCCCTTGATCGTGCTGATCAATTCGTCGCCGGTGACGGTCACGCCCGCCAGAACCACCTGGTATTCCTGGTTGGCGGCTTTGAGTTGGTTGGCTATTTCCTCAAACTTGGCTGTGTTGGCCTTCAGGGCCGGAAGTGTCCGGCGGGTGGTTGGCAGGCGGTCGGACGAGATTTTCACCAGGAGTTCGTCTATCGCGTTTTCCGAATCGCGCACCTTGGCCAGGAAGTCGGCGCCCTGGGCAAAATCGGCTTCGTCCCGGTTGAACGAATAGCCGTAGAGAAAAAAGCCGGCCGCTATAGTATCGGAGGACAACTGGGCGGATATATTGTTTACCGGAGCCAATTCATCGCTTATCGCCGCGATTCCCTGTCCGGCGTCAACCAGCCTGGCCTCGGTCTGGTAAAACACCCTGACTGCGATCCCACCCATAATCGTGGCCAGGACCATCATAACCAGGAACCCCGTATACAGTTTTGCACGTAAACTCATTATAACAACCCTTTCAATTTCAAATAAACTTTAGATTAGTAGGTGATTTGCCCCTTAATAATTATAATACCTTAATCACCGCCCATAGGTCAACCTGGGGTCACAGGCCCCAGACCCCACGATATCTTGGCTTTGCCAAACTCAGAAGTAAAATCGCGCCAAACTCGGAACCAAAACGTTGACAAACTCGGAACCAAAGCCTAAGATCGCTTTAAGACTGTCTTGTCCAAGCCAGGAAAATACGAATGGAACGTGCATATTTAAGCAGAATCGCGGATAAAGGCCTGGATTTGGCTCTGGCCGCCTCAGGCGCGGTGTAGATCTCGGTGGCCGCCGGATCAGTCAAAAAACGAACCGCTAAAGAAAAAGCCCGCAGCGCCATTTTTCTAGAGGATCCGGATCATACCGCGGCCTATCTGAAAACCGCGGACGCGAAACCTTCGCTTTTATTGCGCGGCGAAACGCCCCGGCTCATTGACGAGTGGCAGATGGCCCCGGTATTGTGGGATGCGGTGCGCTTCGCAGTTGACGAGCGCGGCCGGACCGGGCAGTTCATTCTCACCGGGTCGGCGGTGCCACTGGACAATGCCGCCCGGCATACCGGGACCGGGCGCATTTCCAGGCTGCTTATGCGTCCCATGAGCCTGTATGAGTCTTTGGACTCCAGCGGCGATGTTTCTTTAAAAGCGCTCTTTGACGGCTCTTCCGAGGCGGAAGGGGCCTCCCCGCTGACTATAGAAGGGCTGGCCCGGGCCCTGACTCGAGGCGGCTGGCCCGCTTCCGTGGGAGAGGCTGAAGACATCGCCTTGAAACGGGTCCAGGATTATGTGGAGGCCGTGAGCAATATAGATGTTTCCCGGGTGGATGGAGTGGAGAAAAACCCGCACCGGGTTCGCGCCCTGATGCGTTCGCTGGCCCGCAATGTCTCCACCATGGCCAACCTGGCGACCATAAAGAAAGACCTTTCCGAGAACGGTATTTCGGAAAAAACCATAGCTTCCTATCTCAATGCGCTCCGCAGGATTTTCGTGGTGGAGGACCTGCCGGCCTGGAGCCCGGCCCTGCGTTCAAAAACCTCTCTGAGAACCTCTCCCAAGCGGCATTTTATAGACCCTTCCATAGCCGCCGCCGTGCTGCGGGTGACGCCTGACAGTTTGTTGAACGACTTTAATACGTTCGGTTTCCTGTTTGAATCGCTGTGCCTGCGCGACCTGCGCGTCTACGCCCAGGCTATCGACGGGGAAGTCAGTCACTACCGTGACAAGAGCGGTTTGGAAGCCGATGCCATAGTTCATCTGAGGGACGGCCGCTGGGGCGCGGTCGAGATCAAGATGGGGGCCAGGGAAATAGAGGCGGCCGCTGAAAACCTCAAGGCTCTCCGGGACAGAATCGATCTTGATAAAATGAGAGCCCCGTCGTTTTTGATGATTTTGACCGCCACGGAACTGGCCTATCGCCGCCGGGACGGCGTCTGCCTCGTGCCCCTCGGCTGCTTGAAAGACTGAGGCCTGACCGACCGGATACACCTTCCCTCGCAATCCTTGCCTGTTGAAGGCCCTAATGGTATCATAAAAAATACTTTGGTGAATTATAATGTCTTGCTCACTTAACAAGATGCTTCTTATGGGGCTGATTATTCTGGGGCTGGCGGTTGGTGGTCTTTGGGCGGCCGCCTTGGCTTCGGCCCAGGTGGAGCCCACCATCGCCTATAAATATTACCCGGTCACGCCCGAGGTCGGCCGCTCCCTCCACAGACAGCTTCTCGCCGACACCCCCTTAAGGCATGAGGGGCGCAAGGCTTATGGACTGACCAGCTCCCCCATCAAAGTCAGTTACAGAATAAGCCCGACCACCATCGGTTTGTGCCGAATCCGTAACCTTACGGTCTCCTGCCACTGCGACAGCTCCCTGCCCCAGCTCCAAAGCGCGGACCCTGGTCTGAAAAGCGATTTCGAAGCCTACCTGACCCTGTTGAAAGACCATGAAATGACCCATTGCCGCATCTCGGCCGCTTACGCCGGCCGGTTAAAAAAAGACGTCCTGGC
>JAITBV010000107.1 GCA_031283395.1 Candidatus Adiutrix sp. | reverse complement strand
GCGCACCGGGTCGGGCGGGGCGTTCATGAGGCCGGCCAAGAGGCCCAGGTTCAGGTGGGGTCCGGGCACGGCCAGGACGAAGCCGATGTGGTCCCGGCCCCGGCGGCCGGCCCGCCCGGTCATCTGGGTGAATTCCGTGGCTGAAAAATCACTGAATCCCTGGCCGTCGAAGCGGTCGCTCTGGCGGATGACCACGGTGCGGGCCGGGAAGTTGACCCCGGCTGAAACGGTGCTGGTGGCGAAGATGGCGTCCAGGCAGCCCCGGCTCATCAGTTCCTCGACCAGCATTTTATAGTGGGGCAGGTGGCCGGCGTGATGGGCGGCCACCGCTCCCCGGCGGACGGCCCCCAGGTGGGGATGGTCGGCCAGGAAGGGATATTTGTCCAGAAATTCATCCACCAGGCGGTTTCGGGCCTTCAGGCGGGCCGGAGTCTCTTGGGGCGGGGATCCGCCCCGGCCGGCGGCCGCGTCGCAATCCAGCCGGGACTTTAGAAAAAAGATGGCCGGCAGGAGGTCGGCCTCGGCCAGGGCCCGCATGATTCTGGCATTGGGCGTCCGCGGGTGGAAAGAGGAGGGACGGCGGCGGCGGTCGTCCCGCCGGGCCGCCTCGGCCAGGGTGGTCATTTCGCCCGAGGGCCACAGGGCCAGCCCGGCCAGGGGGACGGGGCGTTCCCCGCCCGTCACCACCCGGGCCGGCCGGCCCCGGTTCCGGGCCAGCCAGGCGGCCAGCTCTTCGGCGTTGGCCACCGTGGCCGACAGGAGCAACAGGCGCACCCGGGCCGGCAGGTAGATAAGCACCTCTTCCCAGACCACGCCCCGTTCCCGGTCGCCGAGGTAGTGGGCCTCGTCCAGCACCACCAGGTCAACGGCGAGGTCGCGGCCGGTGCTCATGGCGTCATAGAGCTGGTTGCGTAGTATCTCGGTGGTGCCGATGATGAGCGGGGCTTCGGGATTTACCTTGTGGTCGCCGGTCAGAAGCCCGACCCGGGCTTCGCCGAAGACGCGGCCGAATTCCAGGAACTTGGCGTTGGAGAGGGCTTTGAGAGGCGAGGCATACCAGGCCCGGCCGCCGGCGGCCAGCCTTTGGGAGATGGTTTGCTCGGCGATCCAGGTTTTGCCGCTGCCGGTGGGGGCGGAAACGATGACGTCTTCCGTGGTGGCCAGGCTTACCGCCGTGGTTTGAAATTCATCCGGGGTGAAGGGCCCCGGTTCGGGAACGCCGATGCGGCTCAGACAGCGGCCGGCCAGGGGGGATATTTTGAGCGGTCCGGCCGGCTCGGGCCGTGCCTGTTCAGGCTGTGCCTGTTCGGGCCGCGATGATCCCGGCGGTTTTCGCCGAAAGGCCGGGCGCGGCCTGGGGCGGCCCCGGCGGCCCGGGGGGGGCTCCCGGTGGTGGGAGCGACTGGTTTTTTTCACCTGGGGGCGGCTTTTTGGCCCTTGGGGCTGGCGGCTTTTGGGGCGGCCTGGGGCGGGGGGGCCGGGGCGGGCTTGGCTTTCGGCCCTAATTCGGCCAGGGCCAGCTTGACCGCCGTGCTGGTGGCGGCCATTTTCTGGCTATCCGACAGGGGGGCGGCTCCGGGATCGTCGAAAAAGCGGCGGCCGCTCTGGAAGTAGGGGGCGTATTGAGGGCCGAAGGCATCGGTTTCCGTGACCACGCCGGCCTTGGCCGAGGCGTGGAGGAAGTTGCCCTGGCCGGAATAGATGCCCACGTGCCAGCCGTTGGCCTGGTCGGCCTGGTTCCGGTAGATCAAGACATCGCCGGGGCGCAGGTTTTCCCTGGTCACGGCCGTTCCGGCCGCGGCCAGGGCGGCCGGAGTCTTGGGCAGGGTCAGCCCTTCGCGGGCGAAAACCCAGTGGGCATAGCCGGAGGCGTCGAAACCGGCCGCGGGATTAAGTCCGCCGGGTTTGTAGGGCCGGCCGGTCTGTTCATAGGCTACGGTCAGAAGTTTTCTGGTGCGCTCTCCCTCGGCCTTTTTGGTCCGGCCTTCGGCCTGGCGGTCGCTGGGCGGTTCGCCGGCGCTGGGGGCCGCATCGGCAAGGGCCTGGTCAAAGGCGGGTAAGGCCAGGCGCGACGCGGCTTCCAGGGTCGGGAGCCGTTCGGCTTCAAAGAGGCCCGCTTCATCTTCCAGGGGTGAGGCCAGGCCGTAGGCCGCCAGAAGCCGTCCCCCGGCCTGGGCCGTGACCAGGCGGTCAGGGAAAAGCCTGGCCAGGAGGTTGTCCTGGTCGATCAGGCCGCTGGTGAAGGTGAAGGATCCGGGCGGAAGAGCCGGTTCATAGCTGGACAGGGCGGCCTGGACCGGTGCGGGTTCGGCCGGCGGGATCACCTCCGGCACGGCCTGAGTCGAGCCCGCTTCGGCCGGGATGGCCGGGCCGTAGGGTGCCAACTCGGGCGCCGGCCGGGTTTCGGTGGCCTCGGCCAGGGCCGCCGGGGCGGGGCTGACCTGATGGATGGAACTGGAGGAGTTGCGGGACGCGGCGGGCAGGCAGGCGGTCAGGGTCAGGAGGGTCAGAGCGACGGCCAAGGCCGGAACCGCCCGGGCCAGACCGGCCCCCGGGCGGCCTTTGGCTTTTACCTTGCGCTCAGGCATCCAAACTCCTTATAATAAGTACTCACCTACAGGCCTTAAGCGGTCGCCGGATAAATATTGCCGGCCATTTGGCAATTCGAAAAACGGCTAAATGGAATTTTAGCTCATAACCCCGGCCCGGTCAAGCCCGTTGGCCGGGGGCGCCGGGTTTAAAAAAATTTGACAAAAACATGACCGGTTTTTAACAAGAGCATAATACCATGGCCGTAAAATACAAGTCGGAAGCCGAATTCAAGGCTAAAAACACCCGTAAAGGAAGGTTGCGGAAACCCCTTATTCCGTTCGCCGTGGAAGTTATGGCTGATTCAGCAAATAGCGCCGGTCCGTCCGGGGAGGCCGCCGAGAATCTGGATCTGGAAAGGGCCGGCCCGGCGGAACTTTTGTTCAACCGGGAACTCAACTGGCTGGAATTCAACCGTAAAGTTTTGGCCGAGGCCGCAGATGAGGCCAACCCGCTTTTGGAACGTCTGAAGTTTTTGGCCATTTTCTTCAATAATCTTGATGAATTCTTCATGGTCCGGGTGGCCGGCCTGACCCGCCAGCGCAAGCTGGGCGCGGGCCTGATTTCCCAGGACGGGCTCGGCGCTTCCGAGCAATTGGCCAAGATCCGCCGCCGCATCCGGGAGCACTTGAAAGACGCCGCCGACCTCTGGCGCAAAAAAATAAAGCCGGAATTGTTCGCCCAGGGGCTCAAGCTGATAACCTATCAGAATCTCAGCGCCAGGGAAAAAAAGGAACTGACGGAATTTTTTCAAAAAGAGGTCTATCCCATCCTGACGCCCCAGGCTTTGGACAAGGGCCGGCCCCTGCCCCAGGTTTCCAGCGGCAGCCTGAACATTCTCATTGAACTGCAGGCCGATGGGGGCAAGATTCATCTGGCCCGGCTGAAGCTGCCCGACAATCTGCCCCGCTTCATATCTTTGCCTTTGGAGGGCGGCGGTTTGATCAGTCAGACCCTGCGGCCCAGGTTTTCCCGGGCCGGGGTCAAGCTTCTGCCTCTGGAGATCCTCATAGGCCGTCATCTGCCGGATCTCTTTCCTGGTTATGCGGTCAAATCATCCCTTTTGTTCAGGATAACCCGGAACACGGACCTGGAAATAGAAGAGGACGAAGCCGACGACCTGCTTCACGCTGTCCGCGAGTATGTCCAGCACTGCCGTTCCGGCGAGGTGGTCCGCCTGCAGACCGCGGCCGAGCCGTCCAAGCGTCTGACCGAAACCTTAAAGGGCCTTTTTGAAATAGAGGATTATCAGCATTACGCCTCCAAGATGCTCCTGGGGGCTTCCAACCTGATGAGCATAGCCAATCTGGACCTCCCCAGGCTCAGGTTCAAGCCCCTGACCCCCCGTCGGCCCTTGGCCCTGAAAAAAAGTAAAAGCTTCTTCAAGCTCCTGAAGAAGAACGACCTTTTCCTGTATCACCCCTACGACAGCTTCAGCCCGGTTTCGGAATTCATCGCCGAGGCCGCCGCCGACCCCAAGGTCAAGGCCATCAAGCAGACCTTATACCGCACCGGCGACGATTCCACTCTCGTCAACAGCCTGATAGAAGCCCGCCGGGCCGGCAAGCAGGTCACGGCGGTGGTGGAATTGAAAGCCCGCTTTGACGAGATGCGCAACATCACCTGGGCCCACGCCATGGAAGAGGCCGGCATAAACGTGGTTTACGGCCTGGTGGGCATGAAGATCCACGCCAAGCTGTGCCTGGTGATCCGCCAGGAGGATGAGGGTCTTACGACCTATATCCACCTGGGCACCGGCAATTACAACCCGGTCACCGCCCAGATATACACCGACCTGGGGCTTCTGACAGCCGATCAGGCCCTGGGGCGGGATGCGGTCAAGCTGTTCAACGTCATGACCGGCTTGTCCCGCTTTGATAAATACGAGCACCTTCTGGTCAGCCCCACCGGGGCCCGGCGGGGGGTGATCGAGCGCATAAACAGGGAGATCGAGGCCCAGGCCTCTGGCGGCGGCGGGCTCATAGCCTGGAAGCTGAACCAGTTGTCCGACCCGGAGATCATAAAGAGCCTCTATCGGGCTTCCCAGGCCGGGGTCAAGGTGATGCTCCAGGTCCGCGGGGTCTGCTGCCTGAGGCCCGGGGTCCCGGGCTTGAGCCGGAACATCACGGTCACCTCCCTGGTGGGCCGTTTTCTGGAGCATTCCCGTATTTTGTATTTCCGCAATAACGATGAAATGCTCATCGGCAGCGCCGACATGATGCCGCGCAACCTCGACCGCCGCATTGAAATACTGGCCCCGGTCCTGGACCGGAAATTGAAAAATTTCATTCTCAATGATATCCTGTTGGTCCATCTGGCCGACAACCAGAAGACCTACCGGCTCCTGTCCGACGGCGGCTATGAAAAGGTCAAGCCCCGCGGCCCGGCCGTGAATTCCCAAGACCTGATGCTTTCGCGGCCCGGCGACCGGGAAGAGGGAGATTTGAGGCCATGACCAAAGCCGCGCTCATAGACCTGGGCACCAATTCGGTGCGCCTGATCATAGTGAAGGTGGAGGAGGACGGCTCCCCCATGGTCGCCTTTCAGGAAAAGCAGCCGGTGAGCCTGGGGGAAAGTTCCTTCACCTCCCGCCACCTGACGAAGGAGGCCATTGACCGGACCATAGACGCGCTCCGGGCCATGGTCAAGACGGCTCATTCCCATAAAGTGGATGAGATCCGGGCCGTGGCCACTTCGGCCACCCGCGACGCGGAAAACCGCTCGGATTTTCTGGAACAGGTCGAGCATAAGACCGGCCTGAGGCTGAAGGTCATTTCCGGTCTGGAGGAGGCCCGCCTGGTCTACGCCGGGATGGCCCACAACCTCAATCTCCGGGACGCCCCCGGCCTTTTGGTCGACATCGGGGGAGGGAGCCTGGAACTCATCATCGGCGACCGGCACGGGCACTATGAACTTGATTCCCTGCCTCTGGGCGCGGCCCGCCTGGCCGAACGCTTCAACCTCACGGCCCACGAGGGGCGGGTGAGCGGGAAGACCTACCGCCAAATGTTCAATTACGCGGTCAGTCATTCCCGCCACTTTGCCGAGAAAGCCAAGGGATACGACCTCACCTTCTGTTACGGCAGTTCCGGGACCATTGAAAACCTGGTCCGGCTCAACGCCCGCCGGCATGGCCACGCGGCCGGCGCCCGCGGCTATCCCCCCCTGCCGGCCTCGGCCCTGGCCGAACTGGCCGAATGGCTGGGGCCCATGACCCTGGGGGAACGGAAAAAAGCGGACGGCCTGGAGGCCCGGAAGGCCGATACCATCCTGGCCGGCGGCGCGGTCCTGGAAGCGGTCTTGAAAACCATGAATATCAAGGCCGTCACGGCTGTCGACTACGGCCTGAAGCACGGGTTGCTCTTTGACCTCATAGCCGACAGGGCCAAAGGCCCGGACCATATGGGGGCGGGCCTTCGGGAGAACAGCGTCCGCCGGCTGGGGCGCCGCTGCCGCTATGACGAGGGCCACGCCGAGACCGTGGCGGCCCTGGCCCTGGCCATTTTTGACGCCTTGGTCCGAAACGGCCTTTTGAAAGCCTCGCCCCGCGACAGGGAGCTGTTGCGCCTGGCCGCCCTGCTGCACGACATAGGCCAATTCCTGTCTTACCAGAATCATAATATCCACAGCCACTACCTGATCAAGAATTCCGATCTTTTGGGCTTTGATGAGGACGAAGTGGACTGCCTGGCCTTTCTGGCCTTAAGCCACCGCAAGCGTAAAAAAAACGTCTGGCCCCACAGCCTCTATGAAGACGACCCCCGGCCGGAGCTTCCGCGCTGGCGGAAGCTGGCTTTTATTCTGCACCTGGCCGAACTCCTGGATTCCCGGCGGCAGGGGGGCTTGATGGCTATCGATTTCAGGTTTGAGCCGGGGCAGGTATTTTTTCTTTTTCCCATCGGCCCGGGCCAAAATTTCGATCCCGAGATGGAAGCGCTCCACAAGAACGTCAAGACCTTTCAAAACCTGTTCGAATCCAGCCTGGCCGTCGGGCCAAGGGTGTAGCCGTTTTGTTGAACCGCCTGTTCAAAGCCGTGACTTTCGCGGCCTCCATCAGTCTGGTCCTGACCATCGCCGGCATGTTCGTGACCCTGTTGTCGGAATCCCTGCCGACCTTCCGGCATTTCGGTTTTTTCAAGTTCATCGTCACCGCCGACTGGAATTACTCCCGGGAGATATACGGGGCGCTCCGGCCCCTGATCGGGACCATCGTCAGCACCCTGATCGCCCTGGCCGCGGCCGTCCCCATCTCCCTGGGCACGGCCATTTTCCTCACCGAGCTTTGTCCCCATAAGCTGAAAGGGGGCATCGGCATGGCCATAGAGCTCCTGGCCGCCATTCCCAGCATCATTTACGGCATGTGGGGCCTCTTTGTTTTCGCCCCTTTTCTGGAAACCTGGTTTCAGCCCCTGGTCGGAGCCAGTCTGGGTCGCCTGCCCCTTTTGGGGTTTTTCTTCCAGACCAGATACGCCGGCGGCGCCAACCTGTTCACCGCCGCCCTGATCCTGGCGGTCATGATCATGCCTTTCATCACCAGCATCACCCGCGACGCCTTCCAGCAGGTGCCGGCCATTCTGAAGGAATCGTCCTACGGCCTGGGTTCCACGAAATGGGAGACAGTCTGGGAAGTCGTCATGCCCTACTGCAAAATGCCCATAGCCGGGGGGGTGATCATCGCCATGGGCCGGGCCCTGGGTGAAACCATGGCCGTGGCCTATGTGGTCGGCAACCGCCACGGAACGCTTGATTCCATCTTTTCCCCCTACAACACCATAACCTCGGTCATGGCCAACGAGTTCAACGAGGCTGCGGGGCTGCAGATGTCCTCCATTTTCGCCCTGGCGCTGGTCCTCTTTCTGGCCAATTTCCTGGTCCTGGCCCTGGCCAAGTATATCCTGAGAGGGAAGGCATGACCGATCTCAGGCGCCGCAAGCTGAAAAACATCGTCGCCCTGACCATCTCGGTTTTATGCGCCGCCCTGGGCCTTTCGCTGTTGTTCATAATACTCTTCGACGTGCTGAGAAACGGCTTGGATTCCATCAATTGGCGCCTGTTCACCGAAAACCCGGCACCGCCTACCCTTAAGGGGGCCGGAGGCCTGAAAAACGCCTTCCTGGGCCAGGGTCTCTTAACCCTGACCGCCCTCATCTTCGGGGTACCCCTGGGGATACTGGGCGGGACTTTTTTGGCCGAATACGGCCGCCACCTGAAGATCAGCCGGATCATCTCCGTTCTCAGCGACATGGCCATCAGCATACCCTCCATAGTCATCGGCTCCTTCGTTTACGCGGTCCTGGTCAAGCCTTACGGCAACTTCAACGGCTGGGCCGGGGCGACGGCCCTGGCCATTATCATGGTGCCCATAGTCATAAGGACCACGGAGGATATGATGAACCTGGTGCCCTGGACCCTCCGGGAAGCGGCCTTCGCCCTGGGCGCCCCGTACCACAAGGTCATTTTCAGCGTGGTCTACCGTTCGGCCGCCGGTGGCATCTTCACCGGCATCCTTCTGGCCGTGGCCCGCATCGCCGGGGAGACGGCGCCTTTGCTGTTCACCTCCTTCAACAGCAATTTTTTCCGCCTGTCCATGTCCGCTCCGGTGCCTTCGCTGACTGTGAGCATTTACCAATACGCGGCCTCGCCCTATGAAAACTGGATCGCCATGGCCTGGGCCGCGGCCTTCGTGGTGACCTGCTTCGTCCTGTTTCTGAATATTCTGGGGCGCATAATAATCAAACTCAGGGTGAAAGGTTGAACCGCCATGGATGATCTGATCAAGGTCAGCGGCCTTAGTTTTTTCTACGGCCGGAACCAGGCTTTATGCGGTGTTGATCTGCCGATAAAGAAAAACGCCATCACCGCGCTCATCGGCCCCTCCGGCTGCGGCAAGACCACCCTTCTGCGCTGCTTCAACCGGATGCACGATCTCTACCCCAACAACCGCTACGAGGGGGAGATAGTCATGAACGAGCGCAACATTCTGGACAAGTCGGTCGACCTGATCCGGTTGCGCGGTTCACTGGGGATGGTCTTTCAGCGGCCCACTCCCTTTCCCATGAGCATCTTCGAAAATATAGCCTATGGCCTGCGCTTGAAAAAAATAAGAAACATCAATATTCTCAAGGAAAGAGTGGAAAAGGCCCTCCGCGAGGCCGCCCTCTGGGACGAGGTCAAGGACCGCCTTAAGGACAACGCGGCCGGACTTTCCGGGGGACAGCAGCAGCGGTTGGTCATAGCCCGGACCCTGGCCGTGGAGCCGGAGGTGATCCTGTTCGATGAGGCCACCAGCGCTTTAGACCCCATTTCCACCCAGAAGATAGAGGACCTGATAATCGAGCTGAAAAAGGATCTGACCATAGTCGCGGTGACCCACAATATGCAACAGGCCGCCCGCATTTCGGACTACACGGCTCTTATGTATCTCGGCCAATTGGTGGAATACGGCGACACGGACACCATCTTCACCCGGCCCCGCCACAAGATGACCGAAGAATACGTCACCGGCCGGTTCGGCTGAGAGCGGACGGCGGATCAATAATACTAACAGCCGGAGGTGGAATTTGCCGACCACGGAACGGGAAATCAACAATATAAGAATCCGGGTGGCCGCCATGTGCGAGTTGGTGACCGGCATGTGCCGGGAAGGGATCCTGGCCCTTAAGACCAATGACCAGAAGCTGGCCGAGGAAGTTGTCAGCCGGGATGTTCAGGTCGACGAGCTGGAAGTGGAACTGGAGGAAAAATGCCTGCGCTTTCTGGCTCTCCATGCGCCCAAGGCCTTTGAGCTGCGCTATGCGGTGGCGGTTTCCCGCATGACGGGCGACCTTGAGCGCGTCGCCGACCATAGCAAATCCATAGGGCGGCAGGTCCATGAACATTACTGCGTCCCCATCCTGGCCCAGTTGCCGGATTTTGTCAGACTGACCGATCTGGTCGACGGTATGTTGACCGAGGCCGTCGAAGCCTTCTTCAAGTCCGATGTCCAGAAATATTATGACCTGGCGGAAAGAGACCTGGTCGTCGGCGAATACCAGCGCGGCCTCAACCAGAAGCTGGTGGACATAATCGCCTTGGGGAACAACAATATAGGCGCCGCCGTGGCCCTTATAAACGTCATCCGGCGCCTCGAGCGCATAGCGGACCACGCCAAGAGCATCGCGATGCTGATCCCCTACATTGTTGACGGTTCCATCCTGCGGCTCAAGGACAGGGATTCCGATGCGGATAATGATTATTGAGGATGAGGAAGCCCTGCGTGAGGTGCTCGAATACAGCCTCCGCCGCGCGGGCTTCATCGTCAATTCCTTCGGCAACGCCAACGACGCCCTGATAGCGCTGGAAGACTGCCCGCCGGAACTTATCCTCCTGGATATCATGCTGCCCGGCCTCCAGGGCCTGCAATTCCTGGAGATCCTGCGCCAGCGGGACCAGGCCACCCCGGTCATCGTCATCTCCGCCCGCAACTCCGAGGCGGATATCATAAAGGCCCTGGAGCGGGGCGCCGACGACTATGTGCCCAAGCCCTTCAGCCTCAAGCTGGTCGAAGCCAAGATCAAAGCCGTGACCCGCCGGGGCGGGGCGGGAGAACCCCGGGGCGAAGTACTCGAAGGCGGCGGAATAACCATAGACCTGAACACCCATAAGGCCCATAACGGAGACGAACAGCTCCACCTGACCCAGAAGGAGTTCGAGCTTTTGTCCCTTTTCCTGAAAAAGCCGGATCGCATCTTCACCCGGAACCAGCTTTTGAACCTGGTCTGGGGCTATGATTCGGACCTAGTCACCAGGACGGTGGACGCCCACGTGGCGGTCCTGAGGAAAAAACTTGGCGATAAGGGCGGCCATATCAAGACCCTGCCCAAGGTGGGCTATCTCTGGGACGGAGGCCGGTCCAAATCATGATATCCAGATCCAATATGTTCGCCCTCGTCTTCCTGCCGGCCGCCGTCGTTCTGGTTTTCACCCTGGCCCTGATCCAGCAGAAGAACCTGGAACTGGGCGAGGCCAAAATAGAGAGGATGATGAAGAACCAATGGTTCTTCGTTTCGCTCCTCCTGGAGAACAGGGGCTGGGGGGCGGATTTTACGCGGTTTGCTGAAAGAATGGGGTTCCGGGTGACGCTGGTGGACCGGGAGGGAAAGGTCATCTTTGATTCGGAGGCCCGGGATATAACCGAATCGCACAAGGACCGCGAGGAAATAAGGAACGCTCTATTGGGTGTGCCCACCCTTATCCGGCGCGGCAGCCGGACGACCGGGGCCCCCATGATCTACTATGCCGAGGCCCTGCCGGACGGCCGCATTCTGCGCATGGCCTACCCGGCCGCATTTTTCGACGAGCAGCCGGGCGCCCTTCTTACCCAG
>JAITBV010000048.1 GCA_031283395.1 Candidatus Adiutrix sp. | reverse complement strand
GATAAAAGAGATACTCGATAATTACAAGTTGCGGCCCGATGACCCTCTGACCATGACGGCCCTGGCCCTGGGTTGTCCTTCCGTCGGCGGCCTGACCGAGACCAATGCCCGGATGGATTTCCGGCTCAACATTACCGATGACCGCAAAATTTCCATCCAGACCCACCCCTCCTTCGGACGGGTGAGCCTTTTGGATTTTTCCGCCGGCGGGGTTCTCATCGCCATCCCCCGGCCGCCCCAGGCCAAAGTGGGCATGAGGCTGTGGTTCACCCTCTTTTTCCCGGTGCTCACCGCCGCCGGTCAGCCCATCACCATCAACGGGGAGGCCGAGGTGATGCGCGTGAGCATGGACGAAGGGGAACAGATGGCCCGGGTGGGCCTTAAGTTTCTGGACCTGGATCTCTCGGCCACCAGGGCCCTGCAAAAAGCCATCAATTACTATATGTTGGAAGAACAGCGCGGCCGGGGTCGACCCGGCGGCGTCCAAGGTCCGGGCGGGGGCCAGGTGCCCGGCGGGGGCCAGGCGCCCGGTGGTCAGACTCCCGGGGGCCAGATGCCCAATTGACGGTTTTTCCCCTCCCCAGCCCGGCCGGCCCTGATCCTCCGGAGGCGGTCGGGTTTTTGTCGGCGGCTTTAGCGGATGTCTCTTTACCCCCCTGAAAAAATTGAAGAGATCAGGCAGGCCGCCGACTTGGCGCAGATAGTTTCTCCCTATGTGGCCCTCAAAAGGCAGAGCCCCGACCGCTATGTCGGCCTCTGTCCTTTCCACACTGAAAAGACCCCTTCTTTCCACGTTTCCCCCGGCCGCGGCAATTTTCACTGCTTCGGCTGCGGGGCCGGCGGCGGGGTCTTTGATTTTCTGATGCGGATGGAAAACCTGAGCTTTCCAGAAGCCGTGGTCGAACTGGCCCGGCGTTACGGGGTGAGCCTGCCCGAGCCAGACCGGGCCGAGAGCCGGCCCGGGGTCAACCGGACCGCCCTCTTTGCGGTCATGGAAGAGGCCCGGAAATTTTACGAGGGCCGGCTCTGGTCGGACGAAGGGGCCGCGGCCCGCCGCTACCTCGCCGGGCGGGGTCTGGGCCGGGACACGGCCCGGGCCTTCGGTCTGGGTCTGGCCCCGGAGGGCTGGGACGGTCTCAGCCGGCACCTGGCCCGGGAGGGGTTCAGCGACCAGATCGCGGTCCAGGCCGGCCTGATCAAACCCAGGGGGGAGTCCGGCGGTTTTTATGATTTTTTCCGGGGCCGCCTGATGGTGCCCGTAGCCGATGCCCAGGGCCGGGTGGTGGCTTTCAGCGGCCGCGTCCTGCCCGGGTCCGCGGATGAAGGAAAAAGCGGCAAGTATATCAACACCGGGGCCACGCCTTTATATACCAAGGGCCAGATCCTGTTCGGCCTCCACCGGGCCAGGGCCTTCGTCCGGGCCGCCGGCCTGGCCTTTCTGGTGGAAGGCTGTTTCGACCTCATCAGCCTGGCCGCGGCCGGGATCAACGAAACCGTGGCCACCCTGGGCACGGCCCTGACCGACCGCCAGATAAATCTGTTGAAAGGCCTGGCCGTTCCGGTTTACCTGCTCTTCGACGGTGATGAGGCCGGGCGGGAGGCGGCGGCGAAGTATCTGCCGGCCTTCCTTAACGCCGGCCTTGAGGCCAGGGTGGTGTGCCTGCCGCCGAAGGAAACGGGAGAGCCCCACGACCCCGATACCTTTGTCCGGGCTTTCGGGGCCGAGGCCCTTAAGGGACTCAGCCTTGAGGCGGTGGAAATTTTCGATTATTGGGTCGAGACCCTGAAGCGGAAGGCCCCGGAGTCCGGAGGGGTCCAGGCCCAGTTGCGCTGGCTGGACGAGGCCCGGGAGCTTCTGGGACGGATAGCGGACTCGGGCAAGAGGGGTGTGGTCCGCCGGCGTCTGGCCGGGCTGCTCCAGATAGTGGAAACAGACCTGGAGGACAGCCGGCGGGCCCCGGCGGCTGTCCGCCGAGGGGAGGGCCGCCGTCCGGACCCTCCCCGCCTTCCGGCCGGGTCCGAGGCCGGGGAGCCGGCCCCGGACCCGGCCGCCCTGGCCCTCCTGGAATTGATCCTGGGCCACCCGGAAACCGCCGGCCCGGTCCTTAAGGGTATGGCCGGCTATTGGCCCCGGGATAACAGCCTCCCGCTCTTCGACCGCCTCCGGGCGGCCTTTGAAGCCCGGGGAGAATCCGGCCTGGCCGCGGTCTCCGGGGACGATCTGCCCGCCCCCTTGGGCGGCCTGGTCGCCCGGGCGGCCCTGGCGCCCGGGGTTTTCCCCCCGGGCCGCGCCGAGTCCGCGGCCCGTGACCTTATGGCCCGGCTGGCCCGGAAGTGGGGTCGCCAGCGCCAGGCCGAGCTTTCCGAGGGCATCGTCCGAGCCCAGGCGGTCGGGGACGAAGCCGGGGCCCGGCGGCTGGCCGGGGAGAAAAAAGAGGTGGCGGCCCGGGTCCGGGCCCTGGAAAAAAATAGGGTTGAATAATGAAAATGTGGTAAAATAATCAATTCGGTGCGGAATCAGGCGCCGGCCGCCCTCCCGGGCGGCCCTCCACATCCAGCCAAAGGAGTTGTCCCCAAATGGCCCGCGACCCGTTCAAAATGAGAGATATCATCGCCATGGGCAAAGACAAGGAAAGCCTGAACTACGACGACCTCAGCGAATCGCTCTCCTCCTTTGACGACACCGACAATCTCGAAGACGTCATGGCCATTTTCGACGATATCGACCTGCCGAACATCGAGGACGTGGAGCTGGTCAAGAGTTCCAAGAAATTCGAGGATCTCAAGAGCCAGGAGGACCGTGAGCCGGATCTGAACCTGGAGGCCGAGGCCGATGCCCGGGTCACCGACCCGGTCAAGATGTATCTTAGGGAAATGGGCCAGGTGGCCCTCCTGACCCGGGAAGGCGAAGTGGAGATCGCCAAGCGCATCGAGCGGGGGGAACAGCTTGTCATCACCGCCATCCTGGAGACCTCCATCGGCTTCGAGGAGATAATCGCCCTCAGGAAAAAACTGGAAGCCGACGAGATCCGCCTCCGGGAAGTGGTCAAGGACGCCGACGAGGAAGAGGAGAGCTTCGGCATCGAATCCCCCCAGAGCCGCGACAAGATAATCGCCCTGATCAAGGAAATAGAGCGCAAGAGCCAGAACTACGCCCGCCAGGCGCGCCGGGCGGCCGCGGAAAAAAAGACCTCCGACAAGGCCCGGCAGGCCCGGCTCCAGGACGACCGGGGCCGCCGCAAGCTGGAAATAGCCAAACTCTTTCGCGATCTGAGGCTGGATCAGAACCATTACGACGCCATGGTCTTCCGCCTGAGGTCCTGGCATAAAGAGTTCGTCGACTGCCGGGAGGTGGAGGATTCGGCCAAGGCCCTCTTCAAGGTGGCCAACCTGACCGAGTTGAGGAAATTCTGCGCGGCCGTCAAAAAAGACCCCAAGGGCCAGGCCAAGGCCTGCCGAAAACTCAACCCGAAGCTGACGGCCGAGCGGGTCCAGCTCATCGGCCAGACGGTCCTGGAGCAT
>JAITBV010000150.1 GCA_031283395.1 Candidatus Adiutrix sp. | reverse complement strand
CCCAGACCGCCTACAAAAAACTCCTCCAGACCGCCGCGGCCCACAACCGGGCTCGCCGTAAAAACCCGAAGCCCAAGCCCGCGGAACAGCCTTACCGCTGGGAAGAGCGCCGGGAAGAGGGCCTGGACGTCATCTACCGCCTGACCGTCCTTCGGCCCGCGGCCGGCGAGGGCCGCCGCCTGGTCCTGCCGGCCCGGGCCCAGGAAGCCTGTCCCCGCTGCCTGGGGCAGGGCCGCATCCTGGCCAAACTCGGCGACAACGGCCTTTACCGCCCCAGCGTTTGCCCCAAGTGCGCGGGCCGGGGCGCTCTGGAGCGTCCCATAAATCTGGCCGTGACCATCACCGCCGAACAGGTCGGCCGGAGCCGGATGCGCCTTCGGGGGGCCGGCCTCTACCAGGCCGCCCAGGCCCGGCGCGGCGATTTGATCCTGGAACGCACCTGGGCGGACCGCCTGGCCCCGGCCAATTGACCGGGCCAGGCCCGCCCATCTTAAATATAAATCATCATAAAAAATACTTAAATAAGAGTGGTTTTCGGTAAAAATAGAGAAGTTGGCGTGTTGTTTGCTTTATATTCAGGCTGACCCGGAGCGGTCAATTTTGCCGCCCGGCTCCGGCCCCAAGAGGTGGAGACCATGAAAAAAATCGTTTTCTCATTATGGCTCGGCTTGTTCCTGACTCTGGCCCCGACCCCGGCGGTCGCCGCGGACAAGGCCCCGGCCTGGCCCCAGGCGGATGAACTTATTGACGCGGCCTTCTTCCAGGCTTCGGCCGAAGAGCAAAAGACCTTCAAGGCCGCCTTCGCCGTCGCCGGCGGGCCGGACGGGCTCCGCCGCGGCCCCGGCGGTCCGTCGGTCTTTTGCGCGGTCGCCGACCAGCCCCTGGAATTCCACTGGCATAAGGCCCCTCCGGGCGCGGGGTCTGAAAACCTGGCCCAGGGTTATGGGGAAATGACTCTCAGGTATCAAGGGGAGCCCTTGGTTTTACAGCGCTACCGGGGCGAGTTCCGGAACGGCTTCCGCGAGGGCCGGGGGGAACTTTTGGCCCGGGAGCCCTACATCGACCACGCCTACATCTACCGGGGCGAGTTCCGCCAGGGCCGCCTGGAGGGCCGGGGGGTCTATGTCAGCACCGATTTTCACCCGGGCGGCGAGGCGCCCTTTATTTACGAAGGCGAATTTTATAATGACACCTTCCACGGCCAGGGCGTCATGACCGATCTGGCCACCGGCCGGGTCATCCACAGCGGCTTGTGGTTAGAGGGCTTCCCTTTCAAGGGCAGCCAGGTCAAATGGGCCAGGGCCGACCGGCGGATCGAGCAGGAAAACCGCCTGGCCGCCCGTTCCACCACGGCCGATTCGGCCGGCGGCCATAAATAAAAAAGCCTAACTGAAAAACCGAAAGGACGCGGGCGGCGTCCTTTCGGTTTTATGTATTGTCAATGGTAAACGTCTGTGCTATAGTCAACCATATTATCTGGGAATGAAGTTCTCCCACGGCCAGGCCGAAACCGCTTTCAAAGCTGATGACTTCTGCTGCGGGCAGTTATCGGCTTTTTATATTTACGGTTCCGCGCCGCCGCCATTTTGAAGCTACAAGGAGACAAGTAATGAGAGTTTCAGCCTTTGGTTTTCTGAAAAAAACGGCCTTTTTTCTCCCGGCCGTTCTGGTCCTGCTGGCCGCC
Organism: Candidatus Adiutrix sp.; assembly: GCA_031283395.1. Next base: position 1,449 of record JAITBV010000150.1, on the reverse strand, counting down.
GGCGCCGGCGCGGCCCTGGCCTCCGAGGCCGACCTCATCGTGCCCGACCTCAGCGCCGGCCAGCACAATCTCTTGATGGCCGGCCTGTTGGTCTGCGTCCTGGGCATGTTTTTCGGATGGTATCAATACCTGAACATCAGAAAGCTCAAGGCTCACCAGTCCATGCTGGACGTGGCCGCCATGATTTACGAGACCTGCAAGACCTATATGTTCCAGCAGGCCAAACTGCTCCTGATCCTCTTCGCCTTCGTGGGCTCCGCCATCGCCTTCTACTTCGGCTTTCTCCAGCACATGTCCGCGGGCGGGGTCCTGTTGATCCTCCTGTGGACGGTCATCGGCATCCTGGGTTCCTACGGCGTGGCCTTCTTCGGCATGAGGGTCAACACCCTGGCCAACAGCCGCATGGCCTACGCCTCGCTGGAAAAGAAACCCTTGAAGCTTCTGAACATTCCCCTGAACGCCGGCATGAGCATCGGGGTGCTTTTGATTTCCGTGGAACTGGTGATGATGCTCATCATCCTCCTGTTCGTGCCCCGGGAACTGGCCGGGGCCTGTTTCATCGGCTTTGCCGTGGGTGAATCCCTGGGGGCCAGCGCCCTGCGCATCGCCGGGGGCATCTTCACCAAGATCGCCGACATCGGTTCGGACCTGATGAAGATAGTCTTTAAGATCAAGGAAGACGACCCCCGCAATCCCGGCGTCATCGCCGACTGCACGGGCGACAACGCCGGCGACAGCGTCGGCCCCACGGCCGACGGCTTTGAAACTTACGGCGTCACCGGCGTGGCCCTGGTCACCTTCATCTGCCTGGCCGTGGGCCAGAGCCTCGGCGGCGATGGACAGCTTCTCGTCCAGACCACGTTGTTGACCTGGATCTTCGCCATGCGCGTCCTGATGGTCGTCACCTCCATCGTGGCTTTTTACGCCAACGGGTCCTACAGCCAGGCCAGGTTCGGCCGGGCCGAGGACTTCGATTTTGAAGCCCCCCTCACCTCCCTGGTCTGGGTGGCCTCCATCCTCTCCATCGTCATGACCTTCGTGGCCAGCTACCTCCTGATCGGCCCCGGCACGGAAGTGGCCGCGCTTTCCCCCGGGCTCTGGTATGTCCTGGCCGGCATCATAAGCTGCGGCACCCTGGGCGCGGCCCTGATCCCCGAGTTCACCAAGATCTTCACCAGCCCCAAGTCCGCCCATGTCCTGGAGACCGTGGAATCCTCCAAGGAAGGCGGGGCCTCGTTGAACATACTGGCCGGCTTCATCGCCGGCAACTTCAGCGCCTTCTGGATGGGCATGGTCTTCTTCGGCCTGATGTTCCTGGCCTATATCCTAAGCGGCCAGGGCCTGTCCGACATCATGTCCTATCCCTCGGTCTTCGCCTTCGGCCTGGTGGCCTTCGGCTTTCTGAGCATGGGCCCGGTGACCATAGCCGTGGATAGTTACGGCCCGGTG
>JAITBV010000310.1 GCA_031283395.1 Candidatus Adiutrix sp. | reverse complement strand
GACCGCGTTGAGGTCGGCTCCGGCGGCGGCCAGGGTCAAAACCATGCCGGGCAGGGGAGTTGTTGCGGCGGCCTGATGGAGAGCGGTGCCGCCATGGTCGTTGCGTTGGTCAGGGTCGGCCCCGCCCCGGAGCAGGGTCTGGGCCACAGCCGGCTTGTTGAACATGGTCGCGAACATCAGAGGCGTCAGGCCGAATTTTTTTTCCCGGGCGGACGGGTCGGCGCCCTTGGAAAGGAGCAGTTCCGTCACCTGGGGCTCCGGGTTGGAGCCGGCCGCCAGCATCAGGGGGGTCTGTCCGTCCTGGTCGGTCAGATTCAGGTTAGCTCCGCCGGCCAAGGCCTGGGTCACAGCCTGGGTGGAGCCTTTCCGGAACAGGTCGGCCAACCCCCCGCTCTGGCTGCGGTCCTGGAGGGGCGTTTCCGCGGCCGAAATGGGCACGGTCAGGCTGAGGATGGACAACAACAAGATAAGAGCGGGACGTAACATGGCTCTTCCTTTAGCGGCCCAAGTCCAGGACCGCGAGAACTTCGCTCAGGGGCAGGCCCATGACATTGGTCAGGGAGCCTTCCACATTTTCAATGAGAGACCAGCCCCGGCCCTGGAGCCCATAGGCCCCGGCCTTGTCAAGTCCCTCCCCGGTGGCCGCATAGTCTTCTATCATGGCCCGGGTCAGAGTCCTGAAAGTGACCTGGCTGAGGACGGTTCGGGCTATAAGCGCCTGTCCGGCGGCGGCCAGACAGAAAGCGGTGATTACCTGGTGGGTGCGGCCACTTAAATCGGCCAGGTGGGACTTGGCTTCGGCCTGATTGGCGGGCTTGCCCAGGAGCCTGTCTCCCAGAGCCACTATGGTGTCGGCCCCCAGTACCGGGGCGGGCCCGTGGTTTCTGGCCAAGGCTTTGCCTTCGGCCAGACGGAGGGCGTAGGCGGCCGGGGTTTCGCCGATTTGGCGGCTTTCGTCCAGGTCAACGGGGTGGATTTTAAAATCCACCCCGGCCCATTTCAGGAGGTCGGCCCGGCGGGGAGAAGCCGAAGCGAGTATGAGGATGGGGTTGGTCAAGGCCGTCCGTCTTTTCCGGCCTGGGTTCCGGCCGGCGTGGCTCGGGTTCCGAAAAGGGCCCTGGTGTTGGCCGCGGTCTGTCGAGCGGCATGGGCCAGAGTCCAGCCTTTGGCCTCGGCCAGGGCTTTGAGGGTCCATAGGAGATGGGCCGGTTCATTGCGCCGGCCCCGGAAGGGTACGGGAGCCAGGTAGGGGGCGTCCGTTTCCACCAGTAGCCGGTCGTCCGGCAGGTCCCGGACCGTGCCCCGCAGATCCCGGCTCTGGGGATAGGTCAGGACCCCTGGCAGGGAAAGGTGAAAGCCCAGATCCAGATAGGCCCGGGCCGCGTCCAGGTCCAGGGTGAAGCAGTGGATGAGGCCGCCCCGCCTGAGGCGGGGGGCGTATTTCCGCAGTAGGCGCAAGGTTTCTTCCAGGGCATCCCGGCAATGGATGACCACCGGCAGGTCCAGGCCCGCCCCGGCTTCCAAAAGACTTTCAAAGGCCAGCAGTTGGGCGGCCCGGCCGGAGCGGCGGCTGGCGAAATCCAGGCCGATTTCCCCCAGGGCGGCCACCTCGGAGCGTCCGGCCAGGTCCATAAGTTCCCGGAGCCCCTGGTCGTTTAAGTCTTCCGCCTCGTGGGGGTGCCAGCCCAGGACCGGCCGCAGTTCGGGCCGCTCGGCGGCCTGGGCCAGCACGGCCCGGCAGTTGTCCGGCCCCAGGCCGACATTGAATATTTCCGTCACCCCGGCCGTCCGGGCTCGGACCAGCACTTCATCCAGGCGTCCGGCGAATTCCGGTCCGGCCAGGTGGCAGTGGCTGTCGATGAAGCTGAGGGGTTCGTCCAGGAGCAGGCCGCGGCGGCGGAGCTCGGCCAGGATGCTGGCCAGAATGGCTTCGGTGGGACCCCGGCCATCCACCCGGAATAGGTCCGGTCCGACCTGGCGGTCGAAAGCGGCCCGGACCAGGTCCAGGTAGTTTTCTTCCTCGAAACCGGCCTCCCTTCCGCCGCTCCGGCCGGCGATGCGGGCCAGGCCCAGGCTCACCGGAACATCCACCAGAATGGTGAGATCCGGCCAGGGGAAGGGTGCGTTGGCTTTCAGGATGCTCTCTTCGGTCAGGCCCCGGGCCGATTGGTAGGCCACGTTGGAGAGGATATAGCGGTCGGCCAGCACCGGGCGGCCGGCCAAAAGGGCCGGGCCGATGTTCCGGGTCACATCTTCGGCCCGGTCGCGGATGAAATAGTCCAGTTCCCGGGCCGGGCTCAACCCCTGGCGGCCGGCTTGGACCAGGGCCCGGATTTTGCGTCCGTAAGACCCCTCGGTGGGCTCTTTGACTGCCAAGGGGTCCAGGCCCAGGCCACGCAGGGCCGCTGAAAGCCCTCGGCTGAGAGTGGTTTTGCCTGCCCCGTCCAGACCTTCCAGAGCTATGAAAAAGCCCCGGGTGACCCCCGGGGCTCGGAGCGAAAGTTCCTTTTTGAAATCCATTTTACTCCACGATTCTGAAAGGCTTGTCCAATTGCACCGATTTGGTCTGGTCCAGGT
>JAITBV010000307.1 GCA_031283395.1 Candidatus Adiutrix sp. | reverse complement strand
CCCTGGACCTCATAATAGACGACGAGGCCGGGCCCCGCGCCGTCCTGGGGGCCTACGCCCTGGACATCGAGCGGGAACAGGTGGTCACCTTCGGGGCCCGGGTGGTGGTTCTGTTCACGAGTGGTTCGGCGAAGGTCGAGCTCTACACCACCAACCCCGATGTGGCCACCGGCGACGGCCTGGCCATGGGCGTGCGGGCCGGGGTCCGGGCCGCCAACATGGAGTTTTTTCAGTTCCACCCCACCTGTCTCTATCACCCCGAGATGAGGAACTTCCTCATTTCCGAGGCCGTGCGCGGCGAGGGCGGCCGCCTGGTGGACAAGAGCGGAGCGGCCTTCATGGGGAAATACCACCCCTTGGGCGATTTGGCCTATAGGGACGTGGTGGCCCGGGCCATTGACGCCGAGATGAAGAGGAGCGGCGATGAGTGTGTCTTTCTGGATATCACCCACCGGCCCCCGTATTTCATCCGTGACCGCTTCCCCTATATAAACGAAGCCTGCCTGAAACTGGGCCTGGACATGAGCCGCGATCCCCTGCCGGTGGTTCCCGCCGCCCACTACCAGTGCGGAGGGCTTTTGGTGGATATCGACGGCCGCACCGACATCAGGGGTCTTTACGCCGTGGGCGAAGTGGCGGCCTCCGGGCTCCACGGGGCCAACCGCCTGGCTTCCAACAGCCTCCTGGAAGCCCTGGTCATGGCCGACCGGGCGGCTCAAGCCGGCCGGGCCGAACTGGCCGCCGGGCTCGGGCCGGACCTGGCCCGGGCCGCCGATGCCCCGGGCTGGCCCGGGGTCCGACTGGGCCGGGCCCCCCGGGAAGCCGTGGTCATTGCCCACAACTGGGACGAGATACGCCGCTTCATGTGGAATTACGTGGGTATAGTCCGTTCCGATTCCCGCTTGAAAATGGCCGCCGCCCGCCTGGCCCTGGTCAAGAGCGAAATCGAGGATTATTTCCAGAAAAACGCGGTGGACACCGACCTCATCGAAGCGCGCAACATAGCCCAGGTGGCCGACCTCATCATCCGTTGCGCCAGCCTGCGCCGGGAAAGCCGGGGCCTGCACTACAACCTCGACTGGCCGGAGCGTGACAATCTGAACTTTAAACACGATACCCTGTTGAGCGGTTAAAGCGCCATAGGCGCTTTAAACATGACGCCCTATTTAAGTGATTGAGCCTTGAAACTGACCCGTTCCAGAATCATATGCGCCGCGGCCGTCCTGGGAGTTTTCCTTTCGGCCCTGGCCTGGTATGGGTTCAAGGTAAGGCCGGCCCGGCTTGACCTGGCCGAGACGGCCCGTTTGGCCGCGGAACTGGCCCCGGCCCTCCGGGCCGAGACCACGGGGCCCGAAGGCCGGATAAGGATCCAGGCCCGTCTGGACGGACGCGCGGCCCGCGGCCCGACCGCCTCGGCCCTGCTCCGGGGCGCCCTGGCCTTCATGGAAGACGACCCGGCCGGGGCCGCCCGGTTTTTCTCCCTGGCCGCCGCCGCCTGTCCGGACGACCCTCATCTGCCCTCTTTTCAGGCCGCCGCCAACCTCCGGCTGGGCAACCACGCCCTGGCCCTTGATTTGTATCGCCTGGCCCTTGACCGCAAGACCCGGGCCGGGGCCGAGGCCCTGGACCTGGCCGGGGATGAAATGGGGGCCACCCTGGCCCTCTTTCTACTGGGCCGGCCGGCCGAGGCCCGGCAATATGTGGAAAAGGCCTGGCAGACCCGCCTGGACGCCCTGGGGCCGGATGATCCCGAGACCCTGGCCGCGGCCAACCGCCTGGCCACCACCTATGTCAGCCTGGACCTCCCGGCCGAAGATCTCCTGCGCGATACCTATTTGCGGGCCCTCTTGATCCCGGAAGACCTGGGGGCCGAGGCCTTGAGCGAAAGCCGCCTCCTTTTGACCGTCCTCTATCATCAGGCCGGCCGACAGGCCGAGTTGGAGGAGTTCTTCGACCAGGCCCTGGTGTTTGCCAGAAAATCCGTTCAGGCGGACGCGGCCTCCCCGCCTTCATCCTCGCCTGCTCCCCCGGTTGCGGAGGACGCGGTCCCGTCTCCGGCGATGGATACGGCTCCGCCCCCCGCCTCCGCCGACCAGGCGGATTGGGAGGGGCTGGCCCAGTCCCTGGCCGGGCGGAACGAGGCTCTGGCCGCGGACCTTTGGGCCCGTCTGGCCGCGAATCTGGACAGCCGCCCGGAAGACCAGCGGCGGGTCCGCCGGGAATTGGCCCGGGCCGCCTTGGGGGCCGGCCAGACCGAACGGGCCCTGGCCGAATTGGGTTCCTTCCCCCCGGCCGATTGGTTTGACGCGGCGGAACGGGCCTCTCTGGGGTCCGAAGCCCTGGCCCGGCTGGGCCGCTGGCCCGAGGCCGTCAGCGGCCTGACCCGGACCGCCGAAAGCCTGGACGCCTTTCTCGAGACCGCCGGCCGCGCCCCGGACCCGGCCCTGGCCAATCTGAGCCTGAGTCTGCGCCTGAAGCTGGCGGATATATATTTGCGGCAGGGCCGGGTCCCCCAGGAAGCCGAAATAGAATTGCGCTCCGCCCTGGGCCGCCACCGCAAGATGGCCGCCCTTTGCCCCCTGGCCCCGGAAATCAACCTGCGCCTGGCCCGTCTGACCCGCACCCTGGGCCGCTCGGCCGACAGCCGGGAATTTTACAAGCGGGCCCGGGCCGGGGCCGAATCCCTCCTGGCAACGGGCCCCGGGCCGGCCGTGCGGGCGGCCCTGACCGAGGTGGCCCGGGCCGCCGAGGAAGAGAGCCGCCCCGGCAAGCCCGCCAAGACGGCGAAAGCCGCCGGCCCGGCCCCCCTGCCCGAGCCGGAGCTTCTGCGCCTGGAAATGACGGCCCTGGCCGCCCTGGGCCGGCTTTCGGAATTCAATGACCGCCTTAAGCCCGTGCTGGAAGAGGCGGCCGGGCGCTTCGGCCCCGGAGGCCGGGAATACCTGCTTTATTATAGTTTGTGGCTGAAATGGCTGGAGGAGTCCGGCCGGGTGGAGGAACTGACCCGGGCCCTGACGTCCCAGGCGGCCGAGCCCCCGGGCCGGAGCGAGGTGGAAAAGCGGCTCAACCGGGGCGGCGCCCTGTTTTACGCGGCCCGGGTCAACGAGAAGGCCGGCCGCCAAGCCGAGGCCGTGGAATTGTACCAGGCGGCCCGGGCCGCCTGGCAGGACCTGGACCGGCCCGAGGGGGCTCCTCGTCTGGCCGACCGCCTGGCCGAAGTGGAAGCGGCCTTGAGCCGTCTCCGGGATTAAATATTTTCAGAAGCCCTGATGGCCTTCTCCGCCCAGGCCAGATCATCCGCCCTGGTCACCACCAGCCCGTCCAGCCTGACCCGACGTAGCTGTTCCAGCATATCTTTGATCTTAGGGCCCGAGGGGCAGCCCAGGGCCATCAGGTCCCGTCCGGTGACCAAGGGCCGGAGGTTGCGGTAATTGGTGAGAAAGGCCGCTCCGGCCTGGGCCAGGGTCTGGTTATCGGTTTTGGCCATGACGAAGAGAATGGAAGGCCAGGACAGGCCGCTGAAAAGGTCGTAGGCCTGGCTGGGGCGGAAAGAGGCTGTTTTTTTGTGGTTCCTGATCACGTGGTCGGCCCGGGGCCTTTCCTCGCTTAAGACCTGGAGCTCCCTTTTTTTTAGGTTCAGGGCCGAGGCCAGTTCGGTCAGTTCCGGGCCCCGCACCCGGTCGGTCAGGGCCATGAGGTAGATGAACCAGGCCAGGCCGTTTTTGTCCGGAAAGGTCAGGGCCAGCCAGTCACGCACCTGGCGGACGCGGGTGAATATCTGGTGGTGCTGGGGAGTGAGGGCTATCTTGGGATGGATATAGGGCAGAAGGTTGAATTCGTCCAGCCTTTTCAGGGCCGGCCCGGGGTCGGCCTCGCTGAGAATCAGTTCCAGTTCCCGGCCCAGGCGCCGACTGTCGAGGTTGGTCAGAAAGCGGTTCTTCACCGCTCCCTCCAGAAGGCTCAGGCTCATCTTGCTTATCTTGAAGCCCAGGCGGCTTTCAAAGCGGAAGGCCCGGAAAGCCCGGGTGGGGTCTTCCACAAAACTCAAGCTGTGCAGCACCCGGATGTAGCCGTCCTTTATGTCCTGGTAGCCGCGGAAGAAATCCATCAATTCGCCCAGGTTACGGGCATTGAGGGAAACGGCCAGGCTGTTGATGGTGAAATCCCGGCGGGAGAGATCCAGGCGCAGGGAGCCTTCCTGGACCACCGGCAGGGCTCCGGGGTGTTCGTAGAATTCGCGGCGGGTGGTGGAAAGGTCCAGGACGTAGCCGTCCGGGGTGTGGATGGTGGCGGTCTTGAAACGGGGATGGCGGATGATCTTTTTCACCCGGTAGGTCCTGGTTATGGCGTCGAGGAATTCTCCGAGGTCGCCGTCCAGGGTCAGGTCGATGTCCTTTATGGGCTGGCGCATGATAAGGTCGCGCACGCAGCCGCCCACGGCATATAGGTTGACCCCGGCCCGGTCGGCCAGGAGCCCGAATTTTTCCAGGATCACGCTCAGGCGCGGAGGCAGGTGTTCCCGGAGCAGGGCGGCCACGTTGCGGCGGCTTAAATCCGGCCGGGTGGCGCCCGTCGGCCCGCCCCCCCCCTCGGCGGCCAGAACGCTCAAAAGGTCCGTGCGGGTGATGACGCCCACCGGCCGGTCGTCCTCCACCACCGGCAGCACCCGCTGCTTACGGTCCACTATGATTTCCTTGACCTCGGCGAAGCCGGCCGTCGGCTCCACGGATAAGAATTCCGTGTTCATGAAGGCGCTGACCGGATAATCCAGAAGTCCGTGGTGGAGAGCCTTGGTGATGTTATGCTCGGAGATGAAGCCGGCGACCCGGTCGTCCTGGTCCACCACCAAGAGCACATTGATGCTGTATTTTATGAGCATCTCCCTGGCTTCCTTGAGGGCCTGGCTTTCGGCGACGGTGATCGGGGGATAGACCATGAGGTTCCGGGCCTGGTAGAAGGCGCCGAGGGTCTCGGTGAGAATTTCGTCCAGCCGCTGCCGGGCCTGGTTGAGGCTCATGTTCCTGATGGAGGCGGCCGCGGCCGAAGGGTGCCCCCCGCCGCCGAATTCGCGGGCGATAAGGGCGGCGTTGACCGTGCCCAGGCGGGAGCGGATGACTAGTTGCACCTTGTTGTCCATGGCCACCAGGATGAAGAGGATGGACAGTCCCATGATCTCCATCATCTTGTGGGCCAAGACGGCGATGTCATCAATGTAGCGTTCGCTTTCGGCGCAGGCTATGACGAAGCTCAAACCCCGGGCCTGGCGGGTTTCGGCCGAATCGATGAGGCTGTTTAAGAGGGCCAGCTGGTCTGTGGTCAGCTCCCTGACAGTCAGTTGAGAGACCACCTCCAGGTCGGCCCCCCTTTTCAGGAGTTCGGCCGCGGCCAGGTAGTCGCGGGCCGTGGTGGAACTGAAGGTGAACGACCCGGTGTCCTCATATAGGCCCACGGCCATCATGGTGGCTTCTTCAGGCCGCAGCTCCAGGCCCAGTTCCAGGATGCGCTCGGTCATGAGGGTCACCGTGGAGCCCACGGCGCCCGTTACGGTCACCGAGCCGCTCAGATCGCCGGGGGCTTCGGGATGGTGGTCGTAAAGATGGATGTCCAGGCCCGGGTTGTCCAGGACGGACCGCAGATCCCCCAGCCGGCCCGGCTGCCGGGTGTCCACCAGCACCAGCCTTTCCACCTCGGAGAGATCCACATCCTTGGAGCGGATCGGGTCCAGAAGATGGAACAGGGATTGGATGAAGAAGTGGCGCAGATTTTTTTCCGCGCCGCCGGGAATGACCAGGGTGGCCTCGGGGTAGAGCTTGCGGGCGGCCACCATGGAGCCCACCGCGTCATAATCGGGGTTGAAGTGGGTGGTGATTATGGTCTTGGGCCGGACGGTCGGGACAGGCGTGGTCATGAGGCTGGGCTCTCTTTTTCCTCATCGGCGGCGGCCCGGGCCCCGGCCCGGGGGTGATGGCTGTCGTGGACCTGGCTGAGGCGCTCCG
>JAITBV010000304.1 GCA_031283395.1 Candidatus Adiutrix sp. | reverse complement strand
ACCAGGCCCAGGAGGCCGCCGGCCACCGAGCCCAGGAGGCCGGGCCGGCTGGCGCCGAATTTTTTGGCCCCTATGACCGCGGCCGCCTGGTCCACCACCAGGCTCAACAGGACCAGAAGGCCGGTGAGCAGAAGGCCGGCGGCTCCGTAGGCCAGCCAGCCGGTGAACCAGCCGTAGCCCAAAAGGGCCAGCCACATCAGCGGCAGACCGGGGAACACGGGCAGGAGGGTGCCGGCCAAGCCGGCCAGCATGACCAAAAGGGCCAGGGCTGAAACCACGGCTTGCATTGAGGGGTCTCCGGCTTTATATTATTTTACGCTTGACGGGCGGGGTCAAGCTGGTTAAGCTAATCAAAGCTTGACCATTACTATCACAAACCGCCGGCCCCGGGCAAGCAGGAGTTTTCAATATATGTCAGCCATTCTGACCCTGACCGACGATAATTTTGAAACCGAGATAAAAAAAGCCGCCTTGCCGGTCCTGGTCGATTTCTGGGCCCCCTGGTGCGGCCCCTGCAAAGCCGTGGGGCCCATCCTGGAGGAACTGGCCGAGGAATATGACGGCCGCCTCATCGTCGCCAAGCTCAACGTGGACGATAACCAGGCCTCGCCGGCCAGGTTTGAGGTCCGCTCCATTCCCAACCTGGTGCTCCTGAAGGACGGCGCGGAAGCGGGCCGCATTGTCGGATCCCGGACCAAAGACGGCTTCAAATCCGTCCTGGACTCCCTTCTTTAAGCCCGTGCCCGGACGCGCCTTCACCCTTCTGGCCCTGATCCTGGCCCTTATTGCCTCTGGTTGCGGCAGCGGCTCGTCGGGCAACTACCTGAGCCGGCTCTTCGGCATTCAATCCGCCGGCGACCGCGACCTGGGCGCGGACGAGCCCCTGGTGCTGGCCCGGGAAGCCCAGGAACTGATGGCGGCCGACAACTACAGTGATGCGGCCGCCCTGTGGCAGCAGCTCAAAGACCAATACCCCTACAGCGAATATGCCGTGCTGGGCGAACTTAAACTGGGCGACGCCCTGTATTTGCAGGAAAAGTTCATCGAGGCCCTGGCCGCCTATGAGGATTTCGAGCGCCTGCACCCGGAAAACGAGGCCGTGCCCTACGCCATCTACCAGCAGGGCATGTGCTTCTATTCCCGGATGCGGGGCATAGACCGCGACCAGACCCCCACCATCCAGACCATCCAGACCATGGCCCGCCTGATGGATATGTATCCGTCCAGCCGCTATGCGGTCATGGCCCAGGCCCGAATGTCCGAGGCCCAGAACAACCTGGCCGGCCATGAATTTTATGTGGGGGAATTCTATTTCCGCCGCAAGGATTACCAGGCGGCCATGAACCGCTATCTGGGGCTGATCCAATACTACCCGGATTCCGGCTATCACCAGAGATCCCTGAACCGCATCGCCGAATACCGGCAGTTGGTGCGGGACGGGGTGGTGGCCGAAGACGCCAACCTGCGCGACGCCATCTACGACTCGCCCTTCCTCTCCGCGCCGGTCAGCCCCGGCGGAACAATATTCTAGTTACCAGTTGCGCCGGTGGGTGTATTCCGGGGGCAGGTCCTGATAGGCCGCGCCGGGTATGGTCAGGGACTGGCCGCCGCTTAAGTTGACCACTTCCACCCGCCGGTTGCGGCCGTCTATGGGCTCCAGGTTGGGCAGAGGCACGGTGAAGCCGTAGCCCTGGGCCCGGAGCTGGCCGGACGAAAGGTTGAAGTTTGCCAACAGATAGCGCTGCACGGCCAGGGCCCGGCGGTGGGAAAGGTCCAGGTTGTAGACATGGCCCCCCACGGCATCGGTGTGTCCTTCCAGCCGGAAGACGTTGCCGGCCAGTTCCGGGGCGGTCATGGCCCGGCCCAAAAGGTCCAGGATGGACCGGGACCGGCCGGTCAACTCGTCGCTGTCGAATTCGAACTGGATGTTCAGGGCCACCCGGGGAGCTTCGCCGGCGGCGGCGGCCGAGACGGTGCTGTAAGGTTCCGGCAGGCATTCGTCCGGCGGCTGGACCCCGCCCCGGGCCACGGCCAGGGCGGCCCGCTGCTCGGGAGTGAATCTTTTGCGGCAGGGCCTGGTTTTCGGCCCGGCCAGGCTGTCTATGAGTTCCTTGAGGCTGGGGTCCTTGACCGTGTAGTCGGCGGTGCGCAGGCTGAGGAAGGGATGATTGATGAAGGTCCAGCGGGGCAGGGGGAAGTCGGAGAAGGCCAGCTCTTTCATTTCAAAGCCCCCGCTGCCGTCATAATCCACGATCTGGTAATCCCAGGGGTCGTTGAGGTCGTGGTCCACCACGTAGGCGAAGACCCGGCCGTTGTGGCTCAGGCGCAGGACCCGGCCGGCTTCGTCGGGCAGGATGAATTCCTCCCGCCTGGTTTCCTCGCCCTCCACGGAAGGGTCGAAATCGATCATCCGGTCGCTGATTTTCAGGGCTCCCATGAGGTTCGGCTTTTGCCAGCCGTGGGGAAAGTATTCGCCGTGGTTGGTCAGGGCCCCGGCCGCGGACGGCGCGGCCAGGGCGAGGAGGCCGGCCAGGATAAGGCGGAGCCATATTTTAAGACCGCATTTCAAGGCCGACATTTCGGGTTCCCTCCGCGTTGTTCCGGGCGGTCAGCGGCCGCCGCGTCCGCCCGGACGGCCACCGGAAGCCGGGCCGGGGCTGGAGGGGGCGACGGCGAATCTGTTGCCGCCGGCCGGGGGGGCCGGGGGCCGGCCGGGACGGACCCACGGGCTCCCGCCGGGGGCGGGGGCGACGGCGAATCTGTGTTCGCCGTCCGGCGGATCCACGGGCGGCTCGGGCCGGCCGGGCCGCCTGGGGCGCCTATCCCGTCTATCCCGGTCACGATCGTAGGGCTGCCGGAAAGAAGGTTCCCGGCCGGTGTAGCCGGTAATCCAGTAGCTGTTCAGCCAGTTGTCCCGGACAGCCGGGCCGCCCACGGGCAGATAGACGCCGGAAACAGGGTCCCCGGCCTGGAATTCGCCCTCGATGCGGTCGCCGGCGGCGAAGATATAAAGGCCCCGGCCGTCCCGCAGGTCATGGCGGTAGCGGCCTTCAAAGCGGTCGCCGTTGGCGAACAGGTAAAGGCCCCGGCCGTGGCGGCGGTTGTCGCGGAATTCGCCTTCAAAGCGGTCGCCGGTGGCGAAAAGATAACGGCCGTAGCCTTCAAAATTGCCGTCGCGGAAGCCGCCCTCATAGCGCTCGCCGTCCATCCAGGCCCAGAGGCCGAAGCCGTGGCTCAGGCCCTCCCGGAACTGTCCGACATAGCTGTCGCCGTTGGAAAACTGCACGGCGCCCCGGCCATGAAACTGGTTGTTTTTGAAATCGCCCACATAGCGGGTGCCGTCAACAAAGACATAAATGCCCCGGCCTTCCAGGCGGCCCTCCTGGAAGTCGCCGTCATAGCGGTCGCCCTGGGCGTAAAGGTAGGTGCCGGGGCCGCTTTCAATAAAATTCTGAAAGTTGCCTTCAAAACGGTCGCCGTTCTGGAAAGGGGTGATGGCCCGGCGGACGGGGCGGACCTGTATATCCTCCGGGGGGGGGGCATCGGCCGATAAAAACGCGGGCAGGGCGGCCAGGCTGAAAAAAGCCAGGGCCGCGGCCAGGCGGAAACGGTTCATGGGACTCTCCTTGTCTCTCCTGATATCAACCGCTTTTCCCGGAGGCTCCGGGTAAGAGGCTGGCCTCAACCTCCGTATCGGCGTTCCCAGGTCGGACAATTAGGTTTTTTTGGGGAATTATTAATCCGGCGTTTAAATTTTTTAAATATATTTTGCGGCCGGAAAGGGGGGAAATTAAAAAATCATTCGCCGCCGCGGATGGCGGCGTAAGGTTCCAGGCGGGTGGCGGCCAGGGCCGGGAAAAGAGCGGTCAGGACGGCCACGGCCACTATCAGGGCCATGACCGCGAACATATCGGCATCGAGGGACCCGGCGAGGGGGATCCCGGTGAAGGCCAGGCCGGCCCGGGCGCAGAACAGGCCGATCAGCGCCAGGCCGGCGCCCAGGGCCGCGCCGGCGCTTCCCAATAGGGCGGCCTCTCCCATGATCAGTTTGAAGACAAAGGAATTGCTGGCCCCCAGGGCTTTCAGGAGGCCGAACTCCCGCCTGCGCTCATGGGCCATCAGAGCGAACACGGCGCCGGTCACCAAAACGGCTATGACGATCGCCAGAAACGCCGCCGCGCCCAGGCCTCCGCCCTCCAGAAGCCCGTGGAGTTGATCATTGATGGTTTTGAACAATTCCGGGCGGCGGAGTATCTCGATCCGGGGGATATTGACCTCCAGCCTGTTGGCCGCCATATCCAGCGGCGCTCCCGGGCGCAGCCTCAGAAGGATCCAGGCGGGTTCCGCGGCTAGCTCGGCGGCCGGCCTGGGGATGAAAACCGATGTATCCAGGAAGGTGCCGGTGGGCAGTAAGCGGCCGCCGGGGGGGGCGCCCGGCCCGTCCGCGGCCGGAAGCGCGGCGGGGAGCCCTTCCGCGGGCACCCTGGCGCCCAGCACCAGCCCTTCATCCCGCCCCGGGAATCTTTCCCCGCTCCGCGTATCCAGCCAGGGCCGCGCCATGAAGTCCGTGGCCGGGTCAAAGGCGAGGACGGCGGCCTGGATGCTCCCCAGGTCAACGGTCCCCAGGCGCTTCTGGGGGGAGACGGCTTCGATCTCCGGGAAAGCCCCCAAAAGTTCGAGGGTCCCGGCCGGGAGCCCGCCCCGGGCGGGCGGGCCCTTGCTGAGGTAAATATGCCCTCTTTCCTTGCTTCCGGTCGGGACGATGGCCAGGTCCGGCCCGAGCATCCGGCGGTCGTTTTCCAGTTCCCGGCGGACCCCGCCGGCCAGGAGCAAGGCGAAGAGGGCCATGACGGAGGCCGCGGCGACAGCGGTGATGATAATGGCGCTGTAAGCTTTTCGGCCTTTTAGGTTTTTCAGGGCCAGATGCCGCAAAACGCGCTCCCTTTACCAGACGGGCCGCGGGCGGTCCCGGCCCTTTCGTTTTGCGCGCCGCCGAAACCAGGCCAGGCCGAGCAGCGCGGCCAGGGCCGCGCCGCCGCCCAGGCCGAGGGCGGGGAGAGGGGCCGGGCCGCCGGAGTCCGGCCCCGGCGCCGAAAGGGATAAGGTGTCGGTATAGGAGAGCAGGCCAAAAGTCGTGCCGGCCAGCAGGACCGGGGGAGAGCCGGGCAGAACGTGGAGGGCGTGAGGGAAGGCGTTGTCCAGGCCGGCGTTGATATCCGCCCAGGTCAGGCCCCCATCGAAGCTGCGGTAAAGGCCGCCCCAGGCGCCGGCGTAAACCACGCCCGGCCGGGCCGGGTCCGCGGCCAGGGAAAAAATATGTATATTCAAAAGGGAACTCCCCTCCCAGGTCCTTCCCCCGTCCCGGGAACGGAACACGCCTCCGCTGGCCTCGCCGACATAAACATCCGTCGGGGTGGCCGGGTGATAGGCGCCGGCCAGCACGATATCGGTATTTTCCGGGTCGATATAAAGGGACGTGATGCTCAGGCTGCTCAGGCCCTCATTGAAATCCTTCCAGGAAACTCCGCCGTTGCCGCTTTTGAAAACGCCGCCGCCGCCCGTGCCCGCGTAGAGATACTGCGGGTTTCCGGGGTCAATGGCCAGGGCGCTGACATTGACCGTCCGCTTGAACCCGGAGGACATATGCCAGTACTTGCCGCCGTTGGTGCTGATGGCCACGCCGCCCAGGATGCCCAGATAGACCAGGTTGGGGTCCCGGGGGCTGATGGCCAGACAGCGGACAAAAAGATTGGGCAGGCCCTCATTGGCGGCCTGCCAGCTCTCTCCGCCGTCGGAGCTTTTGAACAGGCCCAGCCCGTCATACCCGACGTACAATTCCTTGCTGTTACGCGGGTTGACGGCCACCACGCGGGGGGGGATGGACGATGGCAGGCCCGAACCGAGGCCGCTCCAGGCGCCGCCCCCGTCAACGCTCTTTAAGAGGCCCTGGCTGGTCGCGGCGTAGAGGGTCGAGGGCCGGGCGGGGTCGCCGGCCAGGGAAACGATGTGCGTCTTGTCCAGGGCTATTTTATGCCAGGCGTCCTCCCCGGCCGAGGCGGGGAGGGCGGCGGACAATAGAACCGCCAGGGCGGTGATGAACTTTATTTTATCCATTGTTCAAGGCTCTAGGGGTGAATGATTTTCCATTCCCGTTTGACCCGGGCCAGGGCCATGCGCGTATTGGCCGCGTATGGGCCGAAGGCCATGGGCACAATGATGTCGATCTCCACAAAGGCCGCGTTTTCTTCCAGGCTCTCCCCGTTGATGGTCAGGCTCATATCCGGCGAATACATATTCACCCGGTCCACGAACTGGTTGAAGGAATCGGGATAATGCCGGCGGCTCACCAGGGCGTAGGCTTTTTCGTAATCCTTGAGCTTTATGGCCTCGAAATACCGCTCGACCACCCGGCTGGGGCCCGTTTCCGGGAGCTTTATGTGGTCAAGGTAATATTGCCGCCCCGCCAGCCCGGCCGCGGCCAGGGCCAGAGCCAGGGCCAGGGCCAGCGCTTTTCTTTTCATGGCCCCGGCCCTCACCTTTCCGCCCCCCCCGGCGCGACTTCGGCTTTTTCGTATGGCCTCAGCCGCCCCCCCCTGAGGGTGTAAGCCGGGCCGAAGCCGGTATAGTTCAGGGCGTGGGTCACCATGACCACGGTCGTGCCCCGCCGGTTGATCGCCTGGAACAGGCGCATTATTTCATCTTCCGATTTTTCGTCCAGGTCTCCCGTGGGTTCGTCCGCCAAAAGGACGGGCGGGCGATTGATCATGGCCCGGGCAATGCTCACCCGGCGCTGCTGCCCGCCGGAGAGCTGGGAGGGATACTGGTCCTCCTTGCCGGTCACGCCCACCATTTCCAGGAGGGCCAGGGCCCATTCCCGGTCCTCCTGGTTGGGGTCCCGCCCGCTGAAGGCGATGGGCAGCATGATATTATCCAGCACGTTCAGTGCGGAAACCAGGCTGGGAAACTGGAACACGAAACCTAGTTTGCCGTTGCGCAATAAAGCCAGTTCCGGTTCGGAGACGCCCCAGATATCAACGCCGCCGATAAGGACGCGCCCCTCGTCCGGCCTGGTCAGGCCGCCCATGACGCTCAGGAGCGTTGTTTTGCCGCCGCCGGAGCGCCCGGTGAGAATGACGAAGCCGCCGCTTTCGATATGCCAATCTATCCCGTCCAGCACCGGCGCGCCCTTATAGCGCTTATGGAGCGCTTCCACCCTTATCATCGCCGCCCTACTCTCCCCTTCTGATGGCGTCATAAGGCTCGACGCGGCTGATGCGCCAAGCCGGATAAAGGCCGCCCAGGCCGCCCGTGACGAGGGCCGCCAAAAGGGTAAGGCCGGCGGCTTTGAGGAAAAAGGCCTGGTCCGGCCACATATAAAAATTGCCGATCATCGCCTCCAGCCGGCCCCGGCCGAAACGGATAGCGGCCAGGCCGATCAGAACGCCCACCAGGCCCCCGGCCCCGCAGAGGCCCACCGCCTCCAGGGCCACCAGCCGGAAGATGAAATCCCGCCTGGCGCCCAGGGCCAGGAACAGGCCTATCTCCCGCATCCTCTGCCGCACCGACAGAACGAACAGGCTTCCCGCGAGAACGGCCGCCAGGCCGCAGAAAAGGCCGCCGGCGGCCAAAAGGACGTTTAAAAGGCCGCCCAGCTTCCGGCCGTAAGAGGAGACCAACTGGTCGGCCGTTATGACCTTCACTTCCGGAACGCGCTGTTCCACCGCCCGGGCCACGGCGTCCTGGTCCGCCCCGTCCTCAAGCCTTATCAGGATGGCGGAAACCTGGTCTTTTTCAATGGGCAGAGGGTAGAGCGGCGACCCCTGGATCATCTGGTGGGCCGTCTCCAGGGTGAGAAAGACCGTGTAATCCGCGCCCAGCCCCGTCGGTTCCAGGATAGTGCCCACGGTCAGGGGCTTGCCCATGAAAATCAGGCGCTGGCCGATGGCCTTGGCGGGTGTGCCGACCACGGCCGAGATGACCTTGGCGCCGACGATGATCTGGTCGCTCTCCAGGGGGCCGCCGAGTTTTTGCAGGGCCCAGGGATCAATGGTGAAATCCCGCCCGGGGTCGAAGCCGACCAGGGAGACCTCCGAATCGCAGCAGGGCGCGCTTAGGCTGCGCAGAAAAAGCTGGGCGCAGGTGCCCTTAACTCCGGGCGTGGCCGCCACCCTTTCCTCTAGGGCGGCGGGCATATAAAAGACGGTGGGGCTGCCGGAGACCAGGGCGGCCTCGGCCTCGTCCCGGGCCTCGGCCGGAACGGCCACCAGGTCCGCGCCCAGGCGCTCCTGGGTGGTCTTAAGGGTGTGGTGGATCCCCCGGGAAAGCACGGTCGCCGCAAACAGCAGGGCGCAGGCCAAAACGAGGCTGGCGAACATCACCCCGGAACGGAAGCGTTTGCGCTTAAGCGTTGCCAGGCACAGGTAAACCATCCGCCGCATGGCCGGCCATATTCTCCTACCAGCCCGGCACCTCGGCATCCATCATCCAGAAATACTGGGGATACCGGTAATGCATGGCCAACCATTTGTTGTCGTAACGCTTGGAAAAATCCTTTACGGCCCCGGGCGGGCGGGAGAAGGACTTGCCGAAGCCCTCCTTGTGGCAGGCCTGACAGCTCCAGACGGGGGTCGTGGTCCCGGTATGGTGCGTAAACACTCCCAGGGTCAGGCAGAGGGAAAGGCTCCCGACGACCAGGGACCATTTAAGCCATTGGCGCCGGCCCCGGGGGCCCCGGTCTATAAAGGGCAGGAGCATCAGGCAGAGGATGACGGTCATCGGCAGCCAGAAGACCGCGAGCATTTCCAGGTTGTTCTGGCAATAGCGGGTGACCTGGAAGAACATCAGGAACAGCCAGTCCGGCTGGGGGATGGGCGAAGTGGTGACGGGATCGGCGAAGATCTGTTTCTGGATGCCGAAGGCCGCCAGCCAGCCCAGGAGGAGCAGAAGGCCGGCCGCGGGCAGGCGGCCCCCGGCCGTTCCGAGGCGCGGGGGGCGGCCCAGGGACCGGATATGAAAGGCCAGCCCGGCGCAGGTCAAAAGAGGCAGAAGGGCCCCGTGCAGAACGAACCACCGGGCCAGGGGCGCCGCGCCGCCGGGCGAGCCGGCCGACAGTAGCCAGAAGTCCAGGGCCTCGGAGAACAAGGGCAGGGGCTCCAGCCAGTTCCCCATGGTCAGGACCGACCAATAGGCCCGGAAATCCCAGGGCAGGAGGTAGCCGGTGACCACGAACGCGGCGAAGAGCAACAGAAGGGGGAGGCCCGAAAGCCATCTCCGGGGCTTGCGGTAGGCGCCGTTCCAAATCATGTGGACGGCATGGAGCATAAGCAGAAGGGCCGAGACCAGCGCCCCCCAGCGGTGCAGGGCCCGGAAAAAACCGCCCCCCGCGACTTCATTTTCAATGAAGGTCAGGCTGTCCCAGGCTTCAGCCGGAGTCGGCTGGTAGAACATGGCCAGATAGAAGCCCGAAACCGCCTGCAGCAAAAAAACCAACAGCAAAAGACCGCCGAAATCTGGCCGCCCCGGTTTCCAGCCCGGGGCCGGCCAAGGAAAGGCCGATCTCTTGCCGCTTTTCTCTTCGCTGTCCACGCCGCTGTCCGCGTTCCGGGGGCCGGGGGCCCGGGAGCCCCCGGCCGCGCCGGAATCACTGTTATTCAACAATAAACCAACCCCGCATTTCCAGATGCAGCGGACCGCAGAAATAAGAGCAGAACATGGCGAATTTGCCGGCCTTGTCGGCTAAGAATTCAAACACCGTCGATTTGCCCTGGGGCACGCCCCAGTTGGTCTGCAAACCGTATTCGTTGATGATGAAGCCGTGCACCGGGGCCGGGTCGTTGGTCAGGCCCGTGGCCTGATCGATGTTGGTCAGGATGAAACGCACCTTGTCGCCCTTTTTCACCTTGACCGTGTCGGGCTTGAAGCCGTAGCTGAATTCCTGAAGGCGGATCTCCGTCACCCCGTCCTTGGACTTGGTGATGCCCGGAGCGCCCTTGTCCTCGGGGACGAGCCTGGCGACGACATTGGGATCCCGGTGGGGGGGCCAGAGCGTGGCGTGGCCTTCCGCGGGCAGAGAGGCGTTGAGGTAACCGAG
Source organism: Candidatus Adiutrix sp. (assembly GCA_031283395.1). Next base: position 606 of record JAITBV010000304.1, on the reverse strand, counting down.
CACCGTATCCGCCTTGATGATCTTGGCGTTATGCGGCTCCGGCACGGTGGCCGCCCGGGCGACGACCTCTTCCTTGGCCAGATCTATCAATTCCACGTTTGTGGGGTCCTGGTTGGAGATGGAGCCCGCGAAAAGCCCGGTGGAATACTTGTTGAACACGGCGATATACTTGTTGTCGGGCGTGATCTGCAGGTGGCCCGGGCGGTAATGGACGGGGATCTTTTTCACCATTTCCATTTTCGCCAGGTCTATCTTGGCCACGGCATTATCCACGAAAAGCGTCGTATAGGCCCACTTGCCGTCGTTGGTGACCACGGAGTGGAGGGGCCCCGGGGCCGGGCTCTTGTTGAAGCCGGGAACCGCGGGGGTCAGGTCGATCTCCTTGATGACTTCCATCTTGCTGATGTCGATGACCGGGATATTGCCGGAAAGCTTGCCGGCCACCAGGGCGTATTTCCCGTCAATGGTCAGGTCGATGCCGTGGGGGTTTTTGCCGGCCGGGATGAACTTGGTCCTTTTAAAGGTATCGGTTTCAATGACGTGGACGCCCGACCGGTAATAGTCCGTGGCCAGGCAGTATTTGCCGTCATGGGTGACCAGGAGGTA
>JAITBV010000282.1 GCA_031283395.1 Candidatus Adiutrix sp. | reverse complement strand
TGGCTTGTCCATAAAAAAAGCCCCCGCCCTTGACCCGGAAGCCGCCTCTGGACTACAATGGCTCATAATAATAAAAATACCATACGGCCTAGGCTGCATCAGCCCGCGCCGCGCCATAGCCCCGCCGGATTAAGGGGCCGAAGGCCCATGACCCAAAAAGACCGTTACGAACTAAAGATCATCTGCCAGAACAAGAAGGCCCGCCACGATTACGAACTGGGAGACCGCTTCGAGGCCGGCCTGGTTCTGACCGGCACCGAGGTCAAAAGCCTGCGCCTGGGCAAGGCCAACCTCACCGACGCCTACGCCCGCTTCCACGGGGGCGAGCTTTTCCTGGTGGGCCTTCACATCAGCCCTTACCCCATGGCCCATTTCGACAACCACGACCCCTTGAGGAAGCGCAAGCTTCTCTTGCGCCGCCAGGAACTCAAGCGGCTCTACGGCCGGCTCCAGGAGCAGGGCCAAAGCTTCATCCCCTTAAGGCTTTATTTCAAGAGCGGCCGGGCCAAGGCGGAATTGGCCCTGGCCCGGGGCAAGAAAAATCCCGATAAACGACAGAGTCTCAAGGAAGCCGACGCCCGGCGGGAGATGGCCAGGGCCATCCGGGAAGCCGTCCGGTGAATTATTGATCAACTGAATGGATTCATAAATGAATTCAAAAAAATCAAAATGGAGCGCTTATGCAGAACAAAACCCGCATCCTGGTCTTTGTGGACGAGGCCAACGTCACCCGGGCCGCCTCGAAAAATTTCAAACGCAATTTTGATTGGCTCAAGTTCCGCAACCATTTGGAAAAGAGCGTGGGCGACGGCCGGCAACTGGTGGAAATGGTCATCTACGTGGGCCTGCCCCCGGCCACCCCGGAATGGCTGGACAAAAGGGAAGCCAAGCGCCACTACATCCACTGGCTGAAGAGCCAGGGTTTCATGGTCTATGAAAAAAACGGCCAGCCCCGGGCCAACGGCTGGTATAAGGCCAACGTGGACGTCATCATGGCCATCGACGCCATGGACCTGAGCCTTCGGATCAAGCCGGACACGGTCGTCCTGGTCACGGGCGACGCCGATTTCGCCCACCTGGCCCTGACCATCCGCCGGGAAGGCATCAAGGTGGAAGTGGCCTCGGTGCCCCAGACCCTGTCCTCGGAATTGCGGACTTCGGCCTCCAGCGTCATTGACCTGACCGATCTTTTCCTCAGCTTCGAGCCCTTTGAAGTGCAGGAGAGCGAAAGCCAGGGGACCACCGAGGATTATTACTGAGGGCGAGGATTTGAAGTGGAACCCCTGGCCCTCCTGGTCCCGGTCTATGATTTCCTGGGCCTGTTCTGGGAGCCGATGTTCCTGCGCCGGGCCTCCCTGGCCCTGGGGCTTTTGACCCTGGTCGCGGCCGGGGCCGGAGTCCTGGTGGTGAACCTCAGGCTGGCCTATTTCGCCGACGCGGTGGGGCACACCGTTTTCGCCGGCCTGGCCCTGGCCCTAATCTGGAGCTGGCCGGAAAAGCCGGCCATGCTGGGCGCGGGGGCGGCCCTGGGGCTGGGCGTCATCTACCTGACCCGCCACAGCCGCCTGGCCCCGGACACGGCCATCGGCCTGGTCTTTTCCGGGGTCGTGGCCCTGTCCCTGGCCCTGGTCAGCCGCCACAGCGGGGCGGTCCGGGGGCTGTCGCGCTTCATCCTGGGCGATATCCTCACCGTGACCGACGGGGAGATCCTGGCCCTGGCCGGCCTGGGCCTGGTCAGCCTGGTCTTCCTGGCCCTTTTTTTCAACCACCTGACCCTGGAATCCCTCTCCCCCACCCTGGCCCGGACCCGCCGGCCCCAGAGGGGCCGCTTTCTGCCCTACCTTTTCGGTTTTTGGCTGGCCCTCACGGTGACGGTGGCCGTCTGGTCCGTGGGCCTGCTCCTGGTCACGGCCCTGTTGGTGGCCCCGGCCGCCGCGGGCCGGGCCGCGGCCTCCTCGGCCGGGGGCATGTTCTGGGCGGCCCAGGCCGTGGCCGCGGTCTCCGGCCAGGCGGGCCTTTATGTCTCCACCCGGCCCGGGGTCAACACGGCCGCCGGGGCCACGGTGGTCCTGACCGCCGTGCTCATCTTCATCCTCATCCAAGCCCTGGCCCGCCGCGTGGACTAGCCCCATAAATTCACAAAATTTATAAATTGTGAAAAAAATGTTGACAAACTAGGCCCAAGGTATTATCTTGACCTCGAGGTTGAGCAAATCAACCAATTGTTGAGGTTATAGACAATGACCAGACCGCCCGCCAAACCCTCCCCAAACCAACTTGCCCCATCCCCGACCCCCCGACTCCGGCCCCGGCCGGAACCCGCCCCCAGCCCTGGCCCGGCCGGCCCGAAACCTTCGGCCGGTCGGGCCAGCCCCGCCTCCCTCCTCAAATATGCCCCCCGGCCCTGGCAGAAGAAAGTCCTGGACAAGCTGGCCGCCCACCGCTTCGCCGTGGTCGTGGCCCACCGCCGGGCCGGCAAGACCGAGGTCATGGTCCTAAGGCTCCTGTTGGCGGCTATCTTCCTTTCGAGGACTCACCCGGCCCCCCTCTTCGGCTACATCGCCCCCTTCCTCAACCAGGCCCGGGCCGTGGCCTGGGGCCGCCTCAAATATTACTGCCGCGCTCTGCCTGAAATCCGGGTCAACGAGACTGAAACCTCCGTCACCCTCTGGAACGGGGCCGCCATCCGCCTTTTCGGGGCCGACTACCCCGACCGCCTGCGGGGCCTGGGTTTTGACGGCGTGGTCCTCGACGAAGTGGCCCAGATGAAACCCGACACCTGGGGGGCCGTGGTCCG
>JAITBV010000231.1 GCA_031283395.1 Candidatus Adiutrix sp. | reverse complement strand
AATGGCGCCAGATCAGCGCCAAGTCGGTCTACAACTTCGCCGGCATCACCAGGGCCCGCCTGAAGAAGGAATCGGGCGTCAAGTGGCCCTGCCCCACGGAGACCCATCCCGGCACCTATCTGCGCTACGTGCGGGATGACGACCCGATGGTGCCCAAGGATCATCCGGACAAGATTTTCTTCTACGGCAAGCCCAACGGCAAGGCCACCATCTTCCTGCGCCCCTACGAGCCGCCCTTCGAGCCGGCGGACAAAGACTATCCCTTCGTGCTCACCACCGGCCGGGTCATCGACCACTGGCACACCGCCACCATGACCGGCACCGTGCCAGAGCTGAACAAGGCCTATCCGGGAGCCTATGTGGAAGTGAACCCCGAGGACGCCAAGAAACTTAAGATCGCCAACGGTGACAAGGTGGTCCTGGAAACGCGCCGCGACAAGATGACCTTCCCGGCCCGTCTCACCGACGCCTGTATGCCCGGCCTGGTGTTCACCCCCTTCTTCGATCCGAAGCTGTTGGTGAACAAGCTCTTCCACGACGCCGCGGACCCTGTTTCCAGGGAACCTGAATACAAGATCTGCGCCACCAAGGTCTACAAGGCCTAAGAGCCGGCCGACCGGCGGCCCCTGGGCGGGGGGAGGGTTTCCTCCCCCCGCTCTTTTCCCAAATAAGGATACCCCATGGCCATACTCGGATTTCTGACCCACGCCCTGGCCGATCGCGTCCAGGAGGTGGAAAAGGCCCTGGCCGCCATGCCGGAGCTGACCACCTACGGCATTCACCAGGAGGCCTACGTGGTGGCCGTGGCCAACGCGCCCACCGAACAGTTGGAAGCGCTCTTCGACCGGGTCAAGGCCCTGGAAGGGGTGCTGAACGTTTCCGTGACCTCTTACAACCGGGAAGACGAGGAAGGCCCGGCGCCCGCCTCCGACCAACTCCTGGCTTCCCGCCGCCGCTCATAAACCCCAAACGCCATGGCCGGATCCTTCCTTTTTCTTCGCCCGCCGGGAAGTCTTCCCGAGAAACAATTCAAGGCCCGCTGCATTTCCTGCGGGCGCTGCCTGATCGTCTGCACCTTCCGTTGCATCGAGATGGAGCCTGATTTCCTCTTCGGCGCCGAGACCCCCAAGGTGTTTCACCGCAAGAGCCCCTGCTTTTTGTGCATGAAATGCGGCCCGTCCTGCCCCACGGGCGCCCTGCGCCCCGTTTCCATGGAGGACGCGGGCATGGGCCTGGCCTATATAGACATGAAGCGCTGCGTGGGCTATCAGAAAGAGATGAACCTGATGTGCTGGACCTGCTATGAGCGGTGCCCTCTCCGGGCCACGGCCATCGTCCTGAAAAACGGCTATTTGGTCCAGGTCACAGACAAGTGCGTCGGCTGCGGGGTCTGCGAATACGTCTGCCCGGTCAAGGCCATCACCGTGGTGCCCGCGCGCTTCAGGGAGCCGGCATGAAACCTTCCTGGACAGTGTGGCGCAGGCTTTCCCAGGGGGCGGTGGCCCTGGGCTTCATAGCCGTGCCCCTGTTGAACGCGAAGGGGCGCACCGCCATTTCCGGCAACCTTTTGTCCCTGGATTTTTTCGGCCTGACCCTGGTCGACCCCCTGGCCTTTCTCCAGACCCTGGCCGGCGGCCCGCCCGCGGGCCGGGCCGCCCTGGGTGCGGCCATCATCGTGCTGATAGCCCTGATGCTGGGGCGGGTCTTTTGCGGCTGGCTCTGCCCTTACGGCCTGGCTTCGGAGCTGGTCTTCGCCGCGCGCGGCCGAAGGCCGAAAACCGGCGACAGGCGCGTCCGCCCCCCGGCGGTCAGGTACGCCGTGGCCGGCGCGGGGCTTATGGCCGTCTTTCTTTTTCTGCCCGAGCCCTGGCTGAACCAGCTCTCCATGCCCGGCTGGTATTCCCGGGCCCTGCAACTGGCCCTCTTTTCCGGCGCCCTGCCCCTGGGCGCGTTCATATTTCCAACCCTGCTCCTTTTGGAGGCCTTAGGCGGCAGCCGTTTCTGGTGCCGCTATCTTTGCCCGCAATCCGTCTGCCTGGCCCTGGCGGCCCGGTGCCTGCCCGGGGGCTTCGGCATCAAGTGGGCGCCCGGGCCCTGCGCCTGCCCGCGTGAGGCCCGGCCCTGCCAAAAGGCCTGCTCCCTCGGCCTTTCGCCCCGCCAGAAGGGCGGCCCCCCCCGCGGCGAATGCTTCCAGTGCGCGGATTGCGTCGAGGCCTGCGCCAAACACGGCGCGGCCCTGCGCCTCGGCCTGTAATCTCCAGTTACAACTTAAGAACGGGGCAGGCTTTCAGAAGGTCAGCCGGGGCCAGGGGGCCGGGGCGGACCCGCCGGGGCGGGGAGAGGGCCGCGTCGATAATGGTGCTGGGCTCCCCCCCGGGCGTGGGGCCGCCATCGAGGATAAGATCCACCGCCTCGCCGAAATAGCTTTCCACCTCGTCGGCCCGGACCGGAGGGGGCGCGCCGCCCGGGTTGGCGCTGGGCCCGGTGAGGCCCCGGTCGGCCATGCGCACCAAAAGCCGCACCACATTCAAGCCTTCCACCCTGAGGCCCACCGTGCGGCCGGGGCCCAAAAGGCTGGGGTGGAGGTCCTTGTGGGCCGGCAGAAGCAGGGTCAGGGGGCCGGGCCAAAAGGCGGCCATGAACCCCTCGGCCGCCGCCGGCGTCTCCTTGGCGTAGCAGCGCACCCGGGCCTCCTGGTCCAGCATTATCAGGTGGGGCTTGTTGCGGCGGGCCTGGCGGCCCTTGAGGTCGATTATCCTCTCCAGGGCCCGGGGCTGGTCCACCAGGGCCATGAGGGAATAAAAGGTCTGGGTGGGGCCGGCCACCACCCCGCCTTCCAAAAGCAGACGCACCACCGGGGCCAACTGGACCGGGGTGGCCTCACGGGGGTCGATGACAAGGCGCCGGGGCATATTACTCCTTTTGGCGGAACATTTCCTTCAAGGTCAACTTGGCTTGGGTCGTAAGTTGGTCAGGTTCAAGGTATTTGCCGACAACGGCAAGGGCCTCCTCGACAGACTTGAGCCCCAGCTTTTTGATTAAGAACCTGGCATCGGAGAAGTCAGAAGTACCTGACCGCCCCGCCTTGAGCTTCATGGACAGTAGATATTCGGGCGTCACAGTGAAGACTTGAAGGCCGGGGAAGGAGACAAAAAGCTCAGAGGGGACATCCTCGTCCATGAAGGCGCGCACTCCCTGGTTGAGCCAACCGGGCTCCCAGCCAAACTTCTCTCCGACCTCAAAAGAATGAAGCATGATATCGTTCCTGGGCTCGTATAGGGCGTCGACATCCTCGGTGGTCTCTCTGGCCGAATGGACGAGGCACATGGATGCCCCCCCAGCAATGAGGATATGCCCCTTTTTGCCGTCAGCGGCCAGCCTTCGCCCGATGGCCTCCAAGGCTTGAAGTATTTCATCCCTCTTCGGCATATTCAAGCCCTGGATAGGCAATTATCGGAAACGAAGATGTTCCGGGCCTTGAATTCACCGGGTGAAACGAGAAGATAAAAGGCCCGGAGACCGCCGGACGCCTCCTCCCCGACATGGGGCCTGTCGCCGGGCAGGAAAAACCTCCCCTCAAAGACCCATCCGGGCACGGGTAAATCATGGTCGTTGGCCAGCTTGTGAACAGCCGCGGCCAAAAAAGGCCCCAGGTAATCAGGCTCGTCAATGGGTTCGGGAACCGCCTCGATCATGGCCAGCCGTTTGGAATCATCGGACCGGTAGAATTCATCAAGAAAGTCGCCCAGAAGAATCGAAAGCGGCCGGCCTTCGTTAAGTCGATTCGACAGTTCCAGAACCGTCCTCACCCCTGCCCTCCCAATTCTCCATCGAAAACTTAGCGCCTATTCACCATTTTGAAATCCTTATGTTGATTTTAACGCAAAATTCTTAAAAATCAAGATATTTAGGCCAATAGCCAAAACGCCCCGGTTGTCAACAAATAGATCGGGCATTTTATTTCCTCTCAACAGCCTGATACCCCGCCTATTGACATAATGGGCGGAAATCTATATATTCTTATTGGATGGAAGCCCGTTTTGGACGGAAGTCCACACTTAATCCCCGCTAGACTCTCGCTTAGGCTTGACTTTGGCGGGGTCTTTATTGGAGCCTTCCGAATGTCCGCACCACCGCGCGTTATCGCCTTTTTTGACGGACAGAATCTCTATTATAGCGCAATGGCAGCTTTCGGTTAGACGTAAGAATATCTATAGATATTATCAGAATGGCCCTAAAAGGAGAATACGATATTGCTCTAATCTTCAGCCAAGACCAAGATTTATCTGAAGTTGCCGATGAAATACGTAAAATATCAAAGGAAAGAGGCCGTCAAGTTAAAATCGCCTCTGCTTTCCCGGACAATCCCAATCCCGCCTATCGCCGTGGAATAGACAAGACAGAGTGGCATACCATTTCAAAAAGTGAATACGATTCCTGCATTGACCCAGTCGATTACCGTTGAAACAAAAACAGCCCACATTTTGAAATCCTTATGTTGATTTTAACGCAAAATTCTTAAAAATCAAGATATTTAGGCCAATAGCCAAAACGCCCCTTGACTT
>JAITBV010000203.1 GCA_031283395.1 Candidatus Adiutrix sp. | reverse complement strand
CCCTGGCCGCGGCCGGGGAAAAAGTGATCCGCCTGGGCCGCCTTAAGGCCGGGCCCAGGGAGGTCCGCCTTTATGGCTCAAGCGGAAAATAAAAAAATAGGGTTTCTGGTCAGCGGCCGAGGCAGCAATATGGCCGCGGTGCTGGAGGAGATCGCGGCCGGCCGGCTGGCGGCCGAAGCCCGGGTGGTCATAAGCGACAACCCCGAAGCCCCGGCCCTGGCCCTGGCGGCCGGCCGGGGCCTGGCGGCCGTGGTCATTGAACGGAAAGACTTTCCCGGGCGCCATGAATTCGAGGAAGCCCTGGTCCGGGCGTTGAAGGAGCGCGAGGCGGACCTGGTGGTCCTGGCCGGCTTCATGCGCCTGGTCGGGCCGACCCTGCTTTCGGCCTTTCCCGGCCGGATCATCAACATCCACCCTTCGCTCCTGCCGTCCTTCCCCGGCCTGGAGGCCCAGAGACAGGCCCTGGAGCATGGGGTCAGGATAGCGGGCTGCACGGTCCATTACGTCAACGAAGTCATGGACGGCGGCCGCATCATCGCCCAGGCCGCGGTGCCGGTGGAGCCGGATGACACGGTCGAAAGCCTCAGCGCGCGCATCCTGGCCCAGGAGCATCGGCTTTTGTCCCGGGCCATAGCCGCCCTGCCGGGGCTTGTCCAAAACCCGGGCGCCCCCCAGCGAAAGGATTGACCATGCGTGGAAAAAACAGTGTGCCCCAGAGCGAGCGTATAAAGATCCTGGTGGTGGGTTCCGGAGCCCGGGAACACGCCCTGGCCTGGAAACTGGCCCAGAGTCCCCGGGCGGCCGAGGTCAAGGTGGCCCCCGGCAATGCCGGGCTGCCTTTTGACATGGTCTCCCTGGCGGTCACGGACCACGATGGACTTATCGCCTACGCCCGGGCCGAAAACATGGACTTGGTGGTCATCGGCCCGGAAGAGCCCCTGGCCGCGGGCCTGGCCGACAAGATGCAGGCGGCCGGGCTCAAGGTCTTCGGCCCCGGGGCCGAGGCGGCCCGCCTGGAAAGCTCCAAGGCCTTCGCCAAAAATTTCATGGCCCGCCACGGCATCCCCACCGCCGAATTCCGCGTCTTTTCCTCTTCGGCCGAAGCCTGCGCCTTTCTGGAAGGAAGGCCCGAGGGGCCGATAGTGGTCAAGGCCGCGGGCCTGGCCGCGGGCAAGGGCGTCATCGTGGCCGTGGACCTGGCCGAGGCGGCCGGGGCGGTGCGGGCCATTATGGACGGGGGCCGCTTCGGCGAAGCCGGGCGGGAGGTGGTCATCGAAGATTTCATCGAGGGCGAGGAAGTGAGCGTCCTGGCCTTCTGCGACGGCCGGACCATCCGGCCCATGCCGGCGGTCCAGGACCACAAGCGCCTGGGCGAAGGCGACACCGGCCCCAACACCGGCGGCATGGGCGCTTACAGCCCGGTGGCCGTTTACACGCCGGAGGTGGCCGCCCGGGTGGAGGAGACCATCATCAGGCCCACCCTGGCGGGTCTGGCCGCCGACGGCTTGGATTTTCGCGGCTGCCTCTACTTCGGCCTCATGCTGCCGGCCCCGGGTTCGCCCTACCAGGGGCCCCAGGTGGTGGAATACAACGCCCGCTTCGGCGACCCCGAGACCCAGGTGCTGATGCCGCTTTTGAAATCCGACCTTTTATCCATCATCTTGAGCTGTCTTGAAGGCCGCCTAAAGGAGGCGGAGATACACTGGCGGGAGGATAACTGCGCCTGCGTGGTCATCGCTTCCGGCGGCTATCCCGGAGAATACCAGACCGGCCTGGTCGTGACTGAAAAAGTCCCCGTCCCCCCCGGCGCCTCCCTGGCCTTCCACGCCGGCACGGCTTTGGACGCGGACCGACGGGTGATCACCACCGGCGGCCGGGTCATGAGCATCACGGCCCGGGCCCTGACCCTGGAAAAAGCCCTGGCCAAGGTCTATGCGCGGGTGCGGACGGTCAACTTCGAGGGGGCCTGTTATCGCCGGGATATCGGATACCGGGAATTGGAAAGACGTAAGTGATTTTTATTGCTCCGTCATTGCGGGTGAAGCGATCCAGCCAGTAATTCACGATCCCGGGCTACGCCCCTAAAATGAACGTTTCCCGATAGAAGGCCTGGTGGCGGGCCAGAACTTCGCCGATGGTGAAGGTCTGCTCCTGGGTGCCCTCGACCTCCACACAGAAGGAGGCCACGGTGGAGCCCAGGCGGCAGGCGCTGACCAGGGCCTCGCCCCGGGCCAGGGCCGTCATAAAGCCGGCCCGGTAGGCATCGCCGGCCCCGGTGGGGTTTACGGCCTGTCTCACCGGCACGGGGCTGATATGCTGGGAGCCCCGGCCCGGCACCATAAGTTCGCTGCCTTCGGCCCCCCGCGTGACGATGACCGTCTGGACGCGCTGGAAAAGCCCGTCCAGGTCCAGGCCGGTTATTTTTTTGAAAAGCTCGAATTCATAGGCATTGGAAATAAAAACCGCGGCTCCCTCGGACAGGGCCAGAAGTTCGTCCCGGCTGAAGGCGTGTATCTGCTGGCCGGCATCCAGGATGAAAGGCAGGCCCAGGCGGCCGTAAGCCTCGGCCAGGCTGAGCATCTCGGCCGGGCCGCCGGCGGAGATGATGGCCAGGTGGCGGTCGTAGGGCGGGCCCAAAGAGGCCGGGTCGAAGCCGGTGGGGGCCAACATGGCCCCGGGATGAAAAAAGGTGAACTGGCTGTTTGCCCGGTCCGTGGCCACCGTGCAACTGGCGGTCAGTTGCCCGGGCTGGACCTTCAGGCCCTCCGGGGGAAAACCCCAGGACCGGAAACGCTCAAGGTAATCCGCGCCGTCCGGGTCGTCCCCCAGGGAGGCGACGACCAGGGGTTTTTCCCCCAGGAGACCCAGGTTATAGGCTATGTTGCCGACCGTGCCCCCATAGGCCCGGCTGACCCGGTCCACCAGGAAGGAAAGACTCACCTGGCTCATTTTTTCAGCGATGAAACTTTCGGCAAAGACGCCGGGATAGGCCATGAGACGGTCGAAGGCCAGGGAACCGGAACAGATGAGAGTCATTGGGAGACCTCTGGATCGCTATAGGTCGATGTGTCGGGACCGGGGGTCGGAGGCCGCCGATTCCGCGTGACGCTTGAGGACGGACGTTAAAGCTCCCCTTATGTTGACGGTGACCTGGCGGGTCTGGCGGGAGATATCCCAGGCGTGAAAGACCAGGTTTTCGGGCCGCACCTCGCCACCTTTGAGGATGGTCTGGGCGATTTTCAAATAGCGGTCGGCCTTGCTCTCCAACTGCCCCAGGCCCAGGTGTTCATGCCGCATCTCGCCCCAGCCGGTGCGCGAGATCAGGTCCACGGCGGCAATGTTGTCATCCCCCGCCCGCATTTCCTCGAAGTTGAGGATAAGGAGAACCAGGCCCTGGGGCCGGACGGACCAGACGGTTCCCTCGCGGCCGAGATCGAGGGGGGGGAAGAAGGCGGCTATTTCGTCAAGCAGGCCGGGCAGATTGTCGAGATCCACGGTCCGGCCGTCATCGGCCGGCCGGAGCTCGAGGTTATCGATCTGGGTCTGGGAGAACTGGTTATGGATCAGCCAGGCGGCCACCCGGGCCGCGCGCAGGCTGGCGTAGATGATATTGCCGGTCCCGGGGACTTCGTCTTCGGCGGTCAGGGCGTGGAGGGTCCAGAGCCTGGACTCGAGCTCGGGCCGGAGGATCAGCCGGCCCCCCAGGGCGCTGTGGTGGCGCTTGGAGGGCAGGCTTTCCAGGGTGGTCTCCAGGCCGGCCTGGCGGGTCAGGAGACGGGCCGCGAAGGGGGCCAGTTCCTTGCTCTGGGGGTCGACCTCCCGGGTGTAATGGCTGGTCAGGCGGTTGGCGATGCGGATATAGAGGCGGACCAGGGTATGAAGGGCTTCCTGGCTCAGTTCCAGCCGTTCCCGTTCGGTCCATTGCCCGTAGGCGGCGAAATACTCCAGGCGCTCCGGCGGCCAGTCCCAGCGCTTGATCCATTCTTCCAGGATCCGGCGCTTGGGGGAATCCGGAGGCGGGGGGTCCGAAAGGTCGGCCGTGGCGCCCAGCACCTTCAGCATCACGGCGGAGCGCAGGAATTCCAGCTGGATGGGGCTTAACAGGGACTTGCCGAAACTCGTGACCCGCTCGATGGTCAGGACATAAGGGTCAATGGGAAGATCCGCCTCGGAGGCTTTAAGCACCACCTCCTTGACCTCGGCGCACAAAAGAGGGCAATGGAAATCCTTTTCCACATATTCCAGCAGGACCGTCAGCTTGATAAGACCCTTCAAGGGGTCGGCCTCCGACTTGTGGGCCAGCCAAAGAGCCGCGGCCAGGATCTGCTGGGGCTTGGGGAGGGCCGGGAAGCCCAGGTCCAGGAATTCGATCCCCGCTTCCCGGGTCAGGGCGGCGGCCTTCTTATAGTTTCCGAGGGCCAGGCCGAGGGGCAGGATCGGCCAGAGGGGCATCCGGCCCGTCACCAGTATGAAGGTGCGGTAAAATTCCTCCAGGAGCAGAAGCGGGGCCACCTCGCCCTCGGTCTCGGCGTCCGCCAGGTGGGTGATGCGGCCCAGGGCCAGATCGGCCAGATTGACGCAATAAAAATTGGTGTCGACCCCGCACTCCAGGTCGGCCCATTGTCTTATGCCGGCCAGTTTCCGCTGGAACAACTCGAAGCCGCGGGGAGTGAAAGCCCCGTCTTCAAAGCAGATCCAGTAGTCCAGGTCTGACTCGGGATTGTAGCCCACCGAACCGGAAGAACCGATGAGATAGAGGCCCTCCACCACCGGCCGGCCGGCCGGAACAAGACCGGGGGCCCGGTCCGCGGGCGGCCGCCAGAGCTGACGTTCGAAGCCGTAAAGGCCGTGGGGGGTCTCGGGGTCGGGCACATAGCCGACCACTTCGGGGTCATTGACGTGGAGGAAGACCGGCACCTGGTCAAAGACCCGGATAAAGCCCTCGGAGGAATCACGGCGCAAAGCCGTGACCCTGGCCTGATTGTTGCGGTGCTGAGCGTCCGAATTGCGCTCCATTTCCGCGGCTATTTCGCCAAAACTTGCCAGGCTCGTGTTATTCATGATTGTTAATGATACGCAAAAAGCGGGGCCAAGTCAAACCGGGTGGCCCGGCCCCCGGGGACGGCGAAAGACACTTGATCAAAATCGAACAGCCACTTGGTATCAGAGCGTTTTTATGATAAACTGCCAGAGATTTATTGCCAAACAAAATCTGAAAAGGGCTCCCCATGAAAAAAATACTCTGCCTACTCGCCTTATGGCTGGCGGTCCCGCTTTCAGGGGGGTGCGAAACCGAGACACCGGCCCCGGGCCGTGGGCAGGCCGAAATAACCGTGGCCTTCATACCAAAGCTCACGGGCAACGCCTTTTACGAGGCCGCCAACCGGGGAGCCCAGGCCTTCGCGGCCGAACATGGTTTCAAAGTCGATTACCTGGGCAGCCGGGAGGCGGCGGCGGCCCGCCAAGCGGTCCTGGTGGAGGAGGCGATGGCCGGCGGGGCGCCAGCCATCGCCATCTCGGCTCTGGACCCCAAGGCCCTGGACCAGCCTTTGAAAGCGGCCTTGGCCGCCGGAGTCAAGGTGGTCACCTGGGACTCGGACGTGGCCGACGACGCCCGCCAACTGATGGTCTCCCAGGGAACGCCGGAACAGTTGGGACGGATGCTGGTGGAGATGGGAGCCAAGAGCTTGGCTTCGCGGGGCAAAAACCCCACCAGCGAACAGGTGAAATACGCCTGGCACTATTCACAGGCCCAGGCGACCGACGAGAATTCCTGGCACCTGGCCGGGGAGCGCTATATCCAGGAGACCTATCCCAACTGGGAAAACGTGGCCCCGGACAACTACTACAGCCTGCATAACGCGGATTTGGCCGTGGCCGTGGGAGAGGCCCTGCTCGAGGAACACCCGGACGTGGACCTGATAATCTGCAACGACTCCACGTCCCTGCCCGGCCAGGCCCAGGCCGCCCAGAACCAGGGCCTGACGGCCCAGGACGTGACCATCACCGGTTTCGCCTCGCCCAACGCCATGCGGGCCTATTGCCGGGACGGGGTGGTGGAACGCTGGGGCCTGTGGGATTGCGGGGTCCAAGGGGCCTTGAGCTGCTACCTGGCCTATTACCTGGCCTCGGGCCACGAGATCAGGGTAGGCGACCGGGTGGACGTGCCGAACTTGGGCCTGGTGGAAATAATGCCCAACTCGGTTTTGGACCCGGCGGCCCCGTTTTCGGCGAAATCCGGCGTGGTCATGTTGCCGGACCGGCTGGAATTCACCCTGGACAATGTGGATGACTACGATTATTAGCAACCCGCTGGAAAGCCCCGGACGCTGATGGGCCCGGGCCTTCGCGAGCGCCCGGCCGGTTCCCGCCCCGGCCTTTGGGCCGGGCTGGCCCTGGCGGCCCTGGTGGTCGTGGGGGGTTGCGCCGAAGGCCCGCAGGATCTCCTTAAGGACGGCTATTACACGGCGGAGGCCGCCGAATTCGATCCCCAGGGCTGGAAGGAATTCCTGACCATCTACGTCTGCGACGGCCGCATAGTCAGCGCCCAGTACAACTCCCGCAACTCCAGGGGTTTCCTCCGCTCCTGGGACATGGCCGACAAGCGGCGCAGCACCCAGTCCACGGGCACCAACCAGAGCAAATACGGCCGGGCCTACACCATGGCCCTGTTGAACCGGCAGGACCCGGCCCAGGTCACCCCCATCCCGGGGGCCGCCCAGGCCCACCCGAATTTTCAGCGCCTGGCGGAAGCGGCCATTATCAAGGCCAGGAACGGCGACCAGAGGGTGGCTTTCGTTGCTTTTTAAGGATCGGCGCTGAATGAAAAGGCGAAAGAGTTTAGCCTTCAGGGTCATCCTGGTCGCTTTTCTGATGGCGCTCGCCCTGAACGCCGCCTTCCTGGCCCTTTTGACCCATTTCATGCCCTCCCTGATAAGCACCATCATGCTCAACGTGCTGCCGGTCATGGCCCGGACGGCGTCCATGGGCGTGGAAGGCCAGCTCCGCGCCATGGCCAACCAGATGCTGATGCTCAGGGAAAAAGAGATCCTGACCCATGCCTGGGCTTCGGAGGCGGAGAAGAAGGCCGTGCTGGACCGGGTCATGAGCGGCGTGGGCTTTGTCTGGCTTGGCCTGTATGAGGCCAACGGCTCCCTGAGGGTCGGCAGCAGCTACGCCCCCCGCAGCCTGGCCGGGGATCGGATATTCAGCGCCATTGCCGAAACCGGGAACCTGGTCATTGGAGACACCGCCGTGGGCGGCAGCGGGCTGGAGATAACCATCGGCGCGCCCCTGACGGCCTTCCAAAGAGGGAGCCCGGAGACCGAGGGCGATACCTATTACCTGGTCGGCAGCTATGAATACGCCATTTTGAGCGATATCCTGGGCGACATCATCATCGGCCGCAACGGCACAGCTTTCATACTCAATGAAGAAGGCCGGTTCGTGGCCCACCGGGACCTGGGCAAGGTATACAGCCGGCAGGAGGCCGTCGCGGAACTGGGCGGGAATATCAGGGAGACGCTGACCTTGATGAAAGAGGGCCAGGTGGGAGCGACCTCCTTCCAGGGTCCCCAGGGGCAGATGTTCATAAGTTACGCGCCCATCCGCGGCACCCTGTGGTCCCTGGGCATCCTGGATCCCCAGAGCGATTTCATGGGGGAGGTCCAGAGGGCCATCCTGGCCTCCATTCTGATAGCGGTCACGGCCATCCTCGTTTTCGGCGCGACCCTCTACCTGACCGCCAACCGGCTGCTCACCCGGCCCCTGGCCCTCATCACCGACAACGCCAACCAACTGGCCCAAGGGCGTTTCGACAGCCAACTGCCGCCGCGCCTTCTTTCCTGGGCGGACGAGGTGGGACGCCTGGGGGAAGCCTTCAACATCATGTCCGGGGAGGTGCGCAAGGTCATAAGCGACATCGGCAGCCTGACGAAAACCGTAAGCTCCGGCTTTTTGAGCCAGAGGGTGGACCCGGCCGACCATCAGGGCGATTACGCCAACATCATTTCCGGCATCAACACCATGCTGGAAGTCGTCTGCGCCCACCTCGACTCCCTGCCCGGGGCCCTGGCCCTGTTCGGCCGCGAAAGGGAGCCGGTCTATCTAAACCGGGCCATGAGGGCTTTCCTGGTGGAAATGGGGCTCAGCCTTGACCGGCCCGACCTCCTGGCGGCCATAATCTCCGAAGGCCGGGACCAGGAGCTGCCGCCGGAGGCCGCCGCCATTTTCAGCTCCGGGAGCCGGGCCGACGACCACTGGGAGGTCCGGGTCGCCTGGGGTGAGGAAGAACCACACCATTATCTCCTCCGTCTCCAGCCCATGGGCGGCGCCGGGGACGAGGCCCGTAACGGCGCGGCCCTGATCTTAAGCGACGTCACCGAGTTGAACCGGGCCATTGAAGCCGCCCGGGCGGCCAGCCGGGCCAAAAGCGAGTTCCTGGCCAATATGAGCCACGAAATAAGAACCCCCATGAACGCGGTCATCGGCCTGACCCACCTTCTGCTCCAGACGGAACTCGATTCCCAGCAACGCGAATACACCTTCAACGCCCACCGCTCGGCCAACGGCCTTTTGGGCCTTATCAACGACATTCTGGATCTGTCCAAGGTTGAAGCCGGCAAGATGACCGTGGAGAAAATCCCCTTCAGCCTCAAACAGGTCATGGACGACATCGCCATCTTCTTCCATGAGCGGAGCGCCGAAACCGGCGTGGCCCTCTTCGTGGACCGCGCCACCGACCTGCCCGACGCCCTCCTGGGCGACCCTTTGCGCCTTAGGCAGATATTCATCAACATTGTCGGCAATGCCTTCAAGTTCACCAAGAAGGGTTCAATAACCGTTTCCGCCAGCCTCAAGGAGCGGACAGGGGAAGAGATAGCCGTGGCCTTCGCCGTCCAGGACACGGGCATAGGCATGACCAGGGAGCAGGCCGCAAACCTCTTCCAGGCCTTCACCCAGGCCGACGACAGCATAAGCCGGCGCTACGGCGGCACCGGCCTGGGCCTGAACATCGCCAAAAGCCTGGTTAACCTGATGAACGGGAAGATCACCGTGAAGAGCGAGCCGGACCGGGGCACGACCATGTCCTTCCACTGCTTCTTCGGCCTGGACACCCTGGTCCCGGAGGAAGATCCCCTGGCCGCCCTCCTGGCCGGAAGAAGCGGCACGAAAGCCGCTAAGGCCGAGGATGCGGAATCCAGCGGCCTGAAAGGCCACCGCGTCCTGTTGGTGGAGGACAACGACGTCAACGTCCTGGTGGCCAAATCGCTTTTGAAGAAGATGGGTCTCGACGTCACGCTGGCCGGAAACGGCGAGGAGGCCCTGGCCCGGCTGGAGGAAGCTGACGGGAAAGGCTTTTCGCCGGCCTTCGACACGGTGCTGATGGACTTGCAGATGCCGGTCATGGACGGCTTCGAGGCCACCCGGCGCATAAGGTCGCAGTCCCGCTACAACGGGCTGATAGTAGTGGCCATGACCGCCCACGCCTTTGACGAGGAAAGGGATCGCTGCCTGGCCTGCGGCATGAACGGGCACATCTCCAAACCCATAGACGTGGCCCTCCTGAAAAAGACGCTCCGGCGGTTCATACTGCACGAAGCCGATGGCTAAACGATCTTTTTGCCCTCTGGCGGCGCTCTGATTTTTTCGCCGGATTCAGCCCTGGCGGCGGGCCTGGAAAAAAGAGGTCATAAGATCCCGGGCGGCCTCGGCCTTCAGCCCCCCGCGCACCAGGGGGCGGTGATTGAGGCCGGCCAGTTCGGTCAGGTCCACCAGGGAGCCGGCCGCGCCCCAGCGGGGTTCCGGAGCGCCGAAGATTATCTGGCCGACCCGGGCGTGGATGGCGGCCATCAGGCACATGGGGCAGGGCTCCAGGGTGGAGACCAGAAGGTGGCCGGTGAGGCGGTAGTTGCCGGCCTTCAGGGCGGCCTCCCGGATAGCCAGGATCTCAGCGTGGGCCGTGGGATCGGCCAGGGTCAGAACCTGGTTGCGGCCCCGCCCCACCAGGCGGCCCTCGGGGTCGGCCAGAACGGCGCCGGCCGGCACCTCACCCAGGGCGGCGGCCAGGGCGGCCTCGCGGAGGGCCTCTTCCATGAGGCCCTTTTCCCGGGCCGTGAACCCTTTAAAAAAATTGCTTGACTCAAATTCCACAATAAGTTAGATTATTTGTTTGTGTACGGGACGTGGCGCAGCCTGGTAGCGCACCTGAATGGGGTTCAGGGGGTCGCTGGTTCAAATCCAGTCGTCCCGACCACCTAAACTATTGATAATACTCAATTTTGGCGGATTTTACCCCCCTAAATCCATTGTCAATCCATTGTCAGAAACAGTGGAAATTGCCAATGCTTCCCTCCGAGCGTAAAGCTCCCTCATCTTCTCGCCCTCCAACTGAAGATACCGGTCAAACGCCTTATTAGTCGTATGGCCGGTCATCTTCCTAACCTCTTCAAATGTCGCCACGGCCCGAAGCCCCATGGCCGTGCTGTGCTTCGTCCCGCCATAGAGATCCACGTCCTCTACGCCTAAATTCCGGCAGGCTCTTTTCCAATCCTGGTAAAGCCGTTTTTGTCCCAGGGGCAGCCCGGCCACCCCATTTGGCGCATTACTTTCATGCCGGAAAAAGGGCAGGGACGGATGCTCTTCGGGAAAGTCCCGCAATAATTTCAAGTCGGTTTCCAAGAGCGGCACGATTTTGGGCTTGCGCTCTTTCGGGTGCGGAATAATCAACAGGCCCCTCCGGCGGTCGACTTGTCTTTCGGTCAGCGAGAGCATCTCCGATGGCCGGATGCTTATGTAAGTCGCCAGCCATTCCACGGCCAGCCTGTTGAAAGCCAGGGGTTTGGCTTTGATTTTGTAATCTCTGGCGTCATACGTCCCGGCATCGACTTCCGCCCGCTTCCGGGTGAGCACTTTATATGCTTCTTTGTATGTGTCAAACCGGGTCGTGACGTTGTCAAACATCACCCGACATTTGCCTTCCACAATAATATCTTGATGGGCCGGGCAAAGCAATCCCCGCGGCTCTACGCTTTTAAGCCGTAATCCGCAAATAGCACAGCGCAGAGCCGTCTGGATTGACCCTTTCATACAGGCCCCGTTTTTGGCGAGATATGCTGGCAAGCGTAAATTACCTTTGTTGAAAAGTCAAGGCGGGGGGCGAGAGCGGGAAGAAATGAAGAAATGAGAAAAATTAGAGGTTGAAGTTAAAGAGGTGATTGCGCAGAGTCCTCGTCGAGCGTCATAATGCGCCTCTCGCTGTGAGTTTTGTAATTATATTGCACTGATTTACAAGACAAATCAAATTGTGTTTGTTTTGAATATTTCGTTTCCCCACCTTATTACATCAAAATTATTGCAATAATTCATTTTGACATATTTATTAGTTGCATCTGGCTTGCGTTGCCTTTAGCTTAGTGCGATACTGGCGTCACTTCGATTTTCCGCGAATCTGCTCCGTTCCTCGGAGCCCTTATCATCTAATCAGCAATATAAATCTTTTCAGCCGCGTAAGCGGATGAAAAGCGAACTTAGTAGTTGACCCCTCCGGGTCAACTACGGTTCGCCCTGCGGGGCAAGCATGTCACAGCTAATTTCCGCGCATATCCAAGTCAATGCAATTTCGCGGAGCGCCGGTCGATCGGTCGTCGCGGCTGCGGCCTATCAGTCCGCGTCTGCTCTCACGGATGAAGGCTCTGGCTGCCCCCCTGCTGTCTAAACTGACGGGCCTTGCATTAGCCACATATTTAAGGTAATTTGAATCTTTGGAGCCAGGTCGGCTATGCTTGCCGGTGGAAGGAGGCCAAAGCCATGTTGACGGTCAACCTAAATGAAGCCCAAGCCCGCCTCATAGATTTGGTGAAACAGGCCAAGGGCGGCGAAGGCTTTATCATTGCCGATAACGACCAGCCCCTGGTCAAAGTCCTGCCCTATGAAGAGCCCAAGAAATCCAAGCGCCTGGACTTTATGCGTGGCCAATGCGTTTTCCCCGATGATGTTAAAGCCGTAGGCCGGGAAGAAATCATAGCCCTGTTTGAAGGCCAAGAATAGCCTAATGAAGATTTTGCTTGATACCCAGATATTATTATGGGCGGCAGCCCGCTCTAATCTTTTATCAGAGCAGGTCCGGCAACTGCTTACGGATGACGATAACGAGATTTATTTCAGCCCGGCCAGCCTGTGGGAAGTGGCTATCAAGAACGCTCGAAACCGGCCCGATTTTCAAGTCGATGCTAAAGCTCTACGGACTCAGCTACTGGAGAGAGACTACCACGAAATAGCCATTACCGGGCTTCATGCCACCGCCGTGAATGACTTGCCCATGCTCCATAAATACCCCTTCGACCGCCTTCTGCTGGCCCAAGCTAAGATCGAAGGTATCAGCCTTATAACCTCAGACGCTACCCTTGCAAAATATCCTGCCCCGGTCATTATAGTCCGCAAATCTTCCTGAAATAAACATCACCGCATAAAAATCAGCACCCTCGTTTTTTCAGGGCTAGGGCTGGCTGTTGTCTTCCCTATGGGATGAGCTAGGCATGGCCGGGGGATTCCCGGCCTACGCAGTAATCTTCTTTGAAGCCCGTGATGGCCCATAAGAGCGCCTAAAGAGGGTATTGCGCTAATATGCCTATTACCAAGATAATTTTTTAACGCAGGCCATCACCTTTTCATTGTCAATCCATTGTCAGGTCCTCGGAAACCCTTACGCACCATAGGGGTACGCTGGTTCAAATCCAGTCGTCCCGACCACTAAATCCCTAAATTTCTTGCCTTATCTTTTCCCCGCCTTTGAAAAGCTCATCCAAACCGGACGGCGGCCGCGACGGCCGCCGCCTCTCGCTTTTTCATTATATACCGCCAAAGTTCCCGCGGTCAACGGCGTTAAGGCGCGGACTCCCGCCCCGCCTTGGAAAAAAACGGCTTTTCCGGTATAATTTTATCATCATGAACTGGATCCGGGTTGAAAAATTCAAAATCCGAGGCTACGAAATAGGCCCGGATCTCCGGGTCCCGCTTCAGAATCTGTGCGGGTATATGGAGGAAGCCGCCGCGCTTCACGCGGCCGAGTTGGGCTTTTCCGTGGAGGAATTGGCTCGGCGGGGCCTGGCCTGGGCCCTGGCCCGGCTGTGGATAGAGTTTGACGAATGGCCGAGCCTGGGGGGCGAGGCTTTGGAAGAATCCAGTTGGGTCACGGTCAAGACCTGGCCCGTGTCGGCCGAGCGCCTGCACTACCGCCGGGATTTTCTCCTGACTTGGCGGGGCCGGGTTTCGGCCAGGGCCGTGACCGACTGGGTGGTCCTTAACCTTGGGTCGCGGCGGGCCGAGCGTATGCCGGAGTTCATCACGGCCCTCACGCCGGAGAAGCCGGAACTGGTCATGGAGGTGGACCGCCCGCGTCTGCCGGGCCAGGAGAACGCCCCGGAATTGGCCTTGTTCCCGGTGCGGAAGTCTGACCTGGACCGCAACGACCATGTGAACAATGCCTGCCTGGCCGCCTGGCTGGCGGAGTCGGCGCCGGAGGAGCTAAGTTCCGCAAGGCGGATAAAATCATTGCATATACAGTATAAGGCCGAAGCCCGGTATGGGGACACCGTGGCGGGGCGGGGCGCCGGCGACGCTGAAGGCGCCTTTCTGCACGGCCTTTTCCGCCTCTCCGATGGCCAGGAACTGGTCCGGGCGCGCAGCGTCTGGGCCGATTTTTAATTTCTTCTCCGCCACTCCCAAGGCGCCAAGGGGTTCCGCCCGGCCCAAAGCCCCCGCCCGGCCGCCCGGGCCTCGGCTTCGGCGGCCTTTATCTGGTCGCAGACGGGCTGCGACCGGCAATAGTGGGCGTAGTACCAGGCGTGACCAAGAATCGCCAGGTCCAGGTTGACCGAGCGGCCCTCAAAGCTGACCAGGGCCACCAGCCGGCCGTAACTGTCGGTGTCCATCTCCCGAACCATCACTTGGCGGCCTTGGAGCGATCTCGTAAAAGCGGCGGCCTGGGGCCCGCCGGGCTGGTTCCATTCAGGGCAGTCAACGCCGTAGAGGCGGACCTCTATGTCCTCATTATGGCCGGCCCTGACTATGATGGTGTCCCCGTCCGGAGCCCTCATAACAATAGCCGGAAATTCCCTGCCCACGGTTATGTGGCCGGTGATAACGGTTCGAGTTTGAGTATGGGTCTGCACCTGGGGCGGGACCTGGATGATCACCGTGGAGTTCCGGGGCTTTCTTTGGGGGCGAGGGGGGGGCCGGTTGGGCCGGGGCCGGCCGAGCGGCCCATTTTTATCCCTATCATCAGCGGGGGCGGGGGCTACGCTAAAAACATTGCCATCGGCCTCCGCCGCTCCAGGGGGCGGCCAGGCGTAAAGGGTCAAAGCGAGAAAAGCGACGGCGGATAGCAATATTTTTTTCATTGATTTTCCGGCGGCAGCGGACAGCCACCATTATTGAGGCGCCCCGTTTAAAATTTCAGACAACAGGGCGTGGAGCCTGAACCCGGCCGACCAAAACCGGAAAACATAGTCGGCCGCGCCGGGGCCGAAGATTTCCGGGGGGTGGGGCTTTATTTCCGACCAGGTATAAAATCCCTTGTGCCGCAAAAAGCCGGCCCCGGGGTGATCCGGAGCGAAGCCGGAGGGGACCCGTTTCAGTTCCGGCTCGCCGGGGTAAAGGCCTGCCGCCTCAAGGTCCCGGACCAGGCGCTTTAAGCGGGCCGCGGTCTTTGGTTCGGCCATCCTGGCCCGCCAGGCGGCCAGCCCCTGGTCGCTGAAACGGTAACAGCCCACGGACAGGCCCAGAAAATCCGGGGCCAAGTGGAAGTAAAAGCCGAGACATTCCAAGCGGGCGGCGTTGGGCGGGCCTTCCCAGAACCACAGGGCCAGGTGGGTCTTATAAGGCGTTTTGTCAAGGCTGAAACGGGTGTCGCGGTTGAGCCGATAGATGGACCGGTCGGTCCGGGGGTCGGCGATGAGGCCCGGCCTCTTTTTTTGCAGCTTATGGCCCAGGGCGGCCACCAAGTCCCGGGCCGGGCCCAGCAGGACTTCCTCGCAACGGTCTTTTTGGCTGGCGAACCAGGCCCGGTCGTTGTGGCGGCGCAGGGCGGCCAAAAATCGGATGGTGGCCGGGCTAAAACCGGCGAATTCGGTCATGTCGGTCCCCATTTATGATAGGTGATCAGCATATCAAGAATATCACCGACCAAGGAATTTCTGATACCTGCACTGTGGCGGTGGTTCTTAAAATATATTTGGATGTCTGATAATATTTCAGAAGAGGTCACCACATGAATGCTCTTGGCGCACAGTTCGGCAAGTATATCCTCAAGACCGGTTTTATTCAGAGAGTGAAATATAAATATTTTTGAAAAATCGTTTCCCCCAAATATTTCTTCGGCTTGCTTGTGGTGCTGTTCCTTCAGCATGGAAAAACAGCACGAAGTTTCCGCACTTATCATGCGGTTGCCCTGAAGCAGCCTATAATCTTTTTGCAGCCTCTCCGCAAACTTAGTGCCGAGTTTATCGTAATCTCTCTCATCTTTTGTTTCCACGATGGCGTGTTTGAATTTTATGCGCTCTAAAAGCGTCACTGACTCTTCTGGTGATGTGACGATAAAATCTATATCAGAATTGCCGTGTTTTACCTTAACCGGGACTGATTCTCTTAAAAAAAGGCCGTGGCATTCTTGTAACCAGAAACGAGCTATTTCTGACAAGGCATTATTTCTTGTTGCCATGGTTTTTATTCTTCCTCATTTGGAAAACTAAATATATTTTTAAATTTTGGCCAGAATATCCTTCGCGCCGTCAAAATCATACCGTTTCAAGGCCGCAAGCATATCCGCAATCATGGCATTGGCTTTTTCACCGAAATCATACGCCAATAAACCGTTTAATTCCTTGATTGCGGTGTCGTTATCGAAGGCTTCAATGGCGTTCCCGGCTTTGCCCAGGTTCTCCCGAAGCTGCGCGGTATCGCCCTGTTTCTTTTCCGCGGCGGGTTTGTCATCGGGAGGGAAAACCAACAATAACCGTTCATAGAGAAATCTGAGCTGATTTAAGAAGTTTGGAAAGTGCGTCACGCAATAATCGGTTTCTCTATTTTTTGAAGCCATTTCCAACCTGAACGCGGTATCAGACATCTCCGCCGCGCCTATGCTGGCCAGCGTTGATTTTATCGCGTGAACGGCTACGGAAAAATTCGTATAATTTTCTTCGTCCATCAGCTTGGACAGATTTTCGCTATCATGCGGGAGCTTATCATGAAAAAGTTTTAAGTTATCGCGGTACATCCCTTTCAGGCCATTGAAACGGCGTAAACCAATCTCCGCGTCCAGTTCTTCAATTTTATCAATAGTTTCCCAAAATTTGTCGTCCGTTTCGTCGTCCGCCTTCACGGGTTCATCGTCTTTTTTTTTTCGCGCTTTTTTTATGATTTTATCAGGCGGCAGCCATTCCAGAAGGGTTTTTCTCAAATTCGGCATTTCTATAGGCTTTGACAGGAACCCGTTTAGTCCATTGGCCAGGAACATCTCCTCAGCGCCTTGGATGGCGTTGGCTGTCAAGGCGACAAT
>JAITBV010000120.1 GCA_031283395.1 Candidatus Adiutrix sp. | reverse complement strand
CCCCGGGCTCGTGGCCTCGGCCGGCATGGCCCTTTTGGGGGTCTCCATCGCCGCCCTGGCCCTGCTCCTGACCCCGGCCACCCCCACCCCGGTCTTCCCCGTCCTCCTGGCCTGTCTGGGCCTGGGCAGTGCCATTTTCAGCGCCCCCAATTCCAACGCCATCATCGGCTCGGCCCCGCCGGACAAAATCGGCCAGGCCTCCGGGACCATCACCGCCACCCGCCTCTGCGGCCAGACCTTCAGCCTGGCCCTGACCACCCTTATCTTCAGCCTGGTCATCGGCCCCGGCCGGATAACCCCCGACCGCTACCCGGACTTCATGAGGGCCGCCACTGTCTGTTTCACCGTTTTCGCCCCCTTGTGCCTGGCCGGCGTAGCCGCCTCCCTGGCCCGCGGACGGTCCCCCCAATGACCCGCCTGTTGTTCCTGGGCGACATTTTCGGCCGGCCCGGCCGCCGGGCGGTCCGCGATCTCTTGCCGGGCCTGGTGGGGAGGGAAGAGGTGGACCTGGCCCTGGGCAACGCGGAAAACGCCTCCGGCGGCCACGGGCTGATGCCTGATGAGGCCCTGGAACTTCTGGATTCTGGCCTGGCCGTCCTGACCGGCGGCAACCACACCTTCCGCTACCAGGAAATCACGGCGACCCTGGATCGGGATCCCCGGGTGCTGCGGCCGGCCAACTATCCCGAACCCTGCCCGGGCCGGGGCTGGACCGTGGCCGAGACCCCCGGCGGGGTCCGGGTGGGCGTGGCCAGCCTGATGGGCCGGATATTCATGAACCAGGCCCTGGATTGCCCTTTCCGCAAGGCGGATCAAATACTTGCGGAAATGCGGACGGCCGGGGCCCTCATCACCGTCATCGACTTCCACGCCGAGACCACCAGTGAAAAAAAAGCCCTGGCCGCCCACCTCGACGGCCGGGCCGGGGCCCTTTTGGGCACCCACACCCATGTACCCACGGCCGATGCCCGCCTCCTGCCCGGGGGGCTGGCCTATATGACCGATGTCGGCCTGTGCGGTCCCCATGACTCCATCATCGGCATGACCCGGGAAAGCGTCCTGCCCGCCTTCCTCACCGGCCGGCCTCGGCGCTTCGAGCCGGCCGCCCGGGGCGTGCGCCTCAACGGGGTCCTGCTGGATTTCAACGACTCGGGCCGGGCCGTGACCATCCGGCCGGTGGACCTTGAAACCGGGCGCTGACTCCAAACAGCCAGTTTCCCTGCTTTTTTCCGGACTTTAAAAACTTATGTTGTCAACCCGCCGGGCTTGGTATATATTTATTTAAATGTTATTCCACCACAGGTCATAATTTTTTTATGAGCAAGGACACAATAAGTTTTCCCTGGCTTGACGCTTTGAGCGAAGAGACGATGGAAATCTCCAGTGAGGACTTGTCCCGGTCCTATGATGTGCTCAAAAAGCTCCTGCCTTTTCTGGCCAAGCGGGGCATCCCGGTGACCCCCAAAAATTACCGCCTCTTCTATGACTACATCATCTTCGCCAACCCGGAGATCAATAAAACCTTAAACGGCATCCTGGAAAAGGACATAAAGTTCAACGACCAGGTCTCCAGCAGCCTCTACGCCTTTTTCTATGCCGAGGAGGGTTCGGCCCTGGCCTCACAGGTCAACGCGCTGAATAGGGCCGCCACGGCCTTCATCCAGGCTTCCGACAATATGTCCGAAAGCCTCAAGAACGCCAGGGATCAGAACGACCACTTCCAGGAAGTGCTGACCAAGACCAGCCAGAAAATTGCCGACAACGCCCCGGCCAGCGAATTCCAGGCCCACTTGAAAGACCTCCTGGCCGAAACCGATCAGACCCTGGCCTCCAACAGCGCCCTGGCCGGCCAGCTCAAGAAGGCCTACGGGGTCATCTCCACCCTGAAGGCCGATCTGAGAGCCCAGACCAGCCTGAGCAAGACGGACGAACTGACCAAGCTAAACAACCGCCGCCACCTCAACCTGGAAGGCCCCCGCCTCATCCTCAAAGCCCGGGAAAACTCGCAGCCCCTGTCGGCCATCATCTTCGACATCGACCTGTTCAAAAAAGTCAACGACGAATGGGGCCACAATGTTGGCGACCAGGTGCTGGCGACCTGCGCCGACTTCATAAAAAAGGCGGCCCGGAGTTCCGACCTGGCCGTGCGCCTGGGAGGCGAGGAATTCCTTCTGCTGTGTTTCAACCTGGAGCTGGCCACCGCGGCCAAGGTGGCCGACCGGGTGCGGCAGAGCATAGCCTCCACCGAAATAGGCATAGATCACATCTCCCTGAAAGTTACCGTGAGCGGAGGCGTGGCCGCCTATATCCAAGGGGAGGAAATGTCCGCCCTCATCGCCCGGGCCGATGCCGCCCTCTACCGGGCCAAGGCCGGCGGCCGCAACCGCATCTGCCTGGCGGAAACAGCCCCCCTGGCGGGCGAAGCCGGGTTCCCTGTCGATCTCCCTCCTGAAAAGCCCCATGCTCCGGGCCAGCCAGATGATCTGGATCAATGAACACCACCTCCGGTTTGACAAAAAGACCCGGATGTGGTTATAATTTCCCCTCTAAATTAAAATAAAGCCGGTAAAACGGCTTTCGATTTGAGATGGGGATGGTGCGACCGGACGGGATTCAAACGCCTTTCAGGCGGGCGGCTTTGTTTTTTCTTCTGGGCCTGGCCAGTTTGGCCGGGTGGCCGGTCGATTTCCTGGTGGTGCGGGGCGAAGACGGGGCGGAGCTTTTCCGGGCCGTTCTGCCCCTGGGCCGGGAATACGCGACCCGCTATACGCACTCCGTCCAGAAAACGCCCGTGGAAGATTATTACAAGATAATCCGGGGCCGGATATGGTCGGTCCGGGAACGGATTCAATCGCACAACGCCGGGTTGCCTTTCGCCGCGCCGGAAGGAGGGCGTTTTGTCCTGGACCCGCCCTGGATGGTAGTCGAAGGCGGCCGGGGGAACTGGCCGGTCATACATCTCAGGGTGGGCGACGCCGGCTTGGGCCGCAACGAGTTTCACGACAGTTCCTGGCGGCCCCTGTATGCCGAATTCCCCGGACGGCGCCTGTCTTTCCGGCCCGGAAAAACGACCCTCTGGAAGTGGACATGACCTCGCAAACTCCCCCCAATGACGCGAGGGGGACCACCCTGAATCTCGACGAGTTGTTGCGCAAGTACGACACCGAGTCGCGCTTCCGCCTCCTGACCGGCTGGCAGGGCCGGCTGGTGACCGCGCTGGCCGTGGGAATGTCCTGTTTTCACCTTTACACTTCCGGCTTCGGGCAGCTTCAGGCCCAGACCCAGGGCGCGGTGCACTTGGCCTTCGCCCTGGCCCTGACCATACTGCTTTTCCCGCCCTACAAGGGGAAAAGTCAAAAAAAATCCGTGCCCTGGTATGATTTCATCCTCCTGGGGCTGGCCGCCGGCGCCTGCCTCTACCTGGTGATCAACTTCCTGGCCATTGCCCAGCGTTCCGGCCGGCCCAGCGCCGCGGACCTGGTCATGGGCTTTCTGCTCATCATCATGATCATGGAGGCCACGCGGCGCATATCCAACCCGGTGCTTTCGTGCCTGGCCCTGGCCGCATTGCTTTATTGCTTTTTCGGCCGGAGCATGCCCGAGATGTTCCGGCACGGCGGCTTCAGCCTGAGCCGGATAACCAACCATATGTATCTCGGCACCGAGGGCATATTCGGCACCCCCCTGGAAGTTTCCTCCACCTATGTTTTCATGTTCATACTGTTCGGCGCGGTCCTGGAGCGCACCGGCATAGGCCGTTTCATCATCGACCTGTCCCTGGC
>JAITBV010000318.1 GCA_031283395.1 Candidatus Adiutrix sp. | reverse complement strand
TAGCGTTTCTTGCCGGCCCGGAGGACGACTTCCCCCGCGGCCAGCCAGGCGGCTTCCCGGACCGGGCGGTTTTCATCGTCCGGAGCGGCCGGGGTCTCGTCCAGGTAGGCCCCGCCCTGGCGGATGAGGCGGCGGGCCTCACCCTTGCTGGCCGCAAGCCCGGCCAGAACGAAGAGTTCGGCCAGGGTGGCCCCGGACAAGTCAGAGGCTTTAAGTTTGACCGTGGGCAGGTCGGCCGCCGGCCCGGCCGCGGCCGGGCCGGCCACGGCCGAACTGGTCTCCACCTCGCCGGCCGGATCGGCCGCGCCGAAGGCCCGGCTGGAAGCCGAAAAGGCCCGGGCCGCCTCAATGGGGGAATGACATAAGGCCGTGACTTCGTAGGCCAGGATCTCCTTGGCCCGGTTCAGGAGGCGGTCGGGCAGGGCCGCCAGGCGGGCCGTCTCGGCCAGGGGCAGAAAGGTGAAAAGGTTCAAGAGGTTGTGAACCTGCTGGTCGTCCACATTGCGCCAGAACTGGTAGAAGTCGTAGACCGGGGTCTTGGTCTGGTCCAGCCACACGGCCCCGGCGCTGGTCTTGCCGAACTTGGCCCCGGTCTTGGGATCCAGGAGCAAAGGGATCGTGGCCCCGTAGGCCTCGGCCCCGGCCACCCGGCGGATGAGCTCCACCCCGGCCACTATGTTGCCCCACTGGTCCTGGCCGCCCATCTGGAGCCTGTTGCCCTGGCGGGTATATAAGACCAGGAAATCATAGGCCTGCATTACCATGTAGTTGAATTCCATGAAGGTCAGGCCATGATCCAGGCGCTGGCGGTAGCATTCGGCGGCCAGCATTCGGTTGACGGAAAAGTGGCGGCCGATATCCCGCAGAAAGTCCAGGTAATTGATATCCATCAGCCAGTCACTGTTGTCGACCATAAGGGCCCGGCCGCCCTCGAAAAGACTGATGAACCTGGCGGCCTGGGGCCGGATACCCTCCATGTTCCGGCTGATGTCCTCTTTGGTCATAAGTCTTCGGGAGTCGGCGCGGCCGCTGGGGTCGCCGATCATGGACGTGCCGCCGCCCATGAGGGTGACGGGGCGGTGCCCGGCGCGGTCCAGCCAGCTTAAGGCCATCAGGGGCAGAACATGCCCAACGTGGAGGGAGTCGGCGGTGATGTCGAAGCCGACATAGGCCGTTACTTCCTCCTGGTCGAAGAGCCGGGTGAGGGCCGCCTCGTCCGTGCACTGATAAATAAAGCCCCGTTCGGCCAGGATTTTGTAGGCGTTCTGTCTTTCCATGCCGTTTATTCTAGCATAAAACTAACCCGACCAAAAGAGCCGACGACGACCGGCGCCCGCGCGCCTTGTCAAAAGCGGGCCGCCCTGCTATACTGCTTAATTGTCCGCTGATGTTCAGTTTTACGGAAGGCCGGCCGCGGCGGGAGACGGCTTATGAGCGAAAACCTGTTGAATGAATTCATCTTTGACGCCCGGGAGCATCTGAGCACGGCCGGGGCCAGGCTTCTGGAACTGGAAAAAGATCCCGGCAACCTGGAACCCTTGAACTCCCTGATGGGCACCCTCCACACCCTCAAGGGCAACAGCGGCTTCCTGGACCTGCAGAATCTCTACAAGCTCATGCACCAGGCCGAAAGCCTGCTCCAGACCATCCGGGAAAAAAAGGTCGACTGCCCCCAGCCGGTGATCGACCTCCTCCTGCAGGTCCTGGACACCTGCGAAGCCATTTTGAACAGCCTGGCCGAAGACGGCCAGGACACCGTGGACTGGCTGGGATCCCTTAATCAGGCCTTGAGAGAAGCCGAGGAACACCTGGAAGAAGATGAAACGCCCGGCCCGGTTGACCACGGCGACGAAGACTACAGCCATGTTTACGAGGCGGCCAGGCCGGCGAGTTCCCATCCTGATCCGGGCCTTAATCTGGAGATCAACCCCGGAGCCGCCTCCCTGGTCACCCTGGCCGACGGCGACCTGGACCGGGCGGGCGACCACTTCACTTCCCGGGTCGAGGCCCTGTTCAAGGCCGGCGGAAGCGGTCTGGTGGTGGACCTCAAGGGCCTGACCAACCTCACCGGCCCGGAGTTGAAACTGCTCCTGGCCGCCAGCCTCAACCAACCCGACCGGGTGGCCCTGGTGGTGGACCCGGCCGAACAGCAGGACCTCCACCGCCTCTTTCAGGTCCTGGACCCGGACCAGCGGCTGAA
Organism: Candidatus Adiutrix sp.; assembly: GCA_031283395.1. Next base: position 1,142 of record JAITBV010000318.1, on the reverse strand, counting down.
CATCTTTCCCGACCAGGCCCCGGCCCTGGCCCACCTCGGCCAAGCCACCTGAGATATAATGAACATCTGACGTGGCCGAGCCTCCTGACATGCCCGGGCCTTTCTCCGGGACCCGCCCGGCCACCGACCGCGACCGCCGCCTGATCCTGGCCACCTCGATCCTGAACAGCCTCCTGGGCAATGTGGGCTTCACCGGCCTCAACGTGGGCCTGCCGGACATGGAGCGGGAACTGGGTCTTTCCGCGGTCATGCTGGGCTGGATACCCTTAAGTCTTTTTCTGCCCATGGCCGCCATAGCCGCCCCCGGGGCCCGCCTGGCCGACCTCCTGGGCCGCCGCCGGACCACCCTGGCCGCCCTGATCGCCGCCATCTCCGGTTTTGCCATCTGCGCCCTGGCTGACGGTGCCTGGACCCTTTTGGCCGGCCGGTCCGTTTCCGGCCTGGGCCTGGCCCTGACCTTCACCAACCTCATGGCCATGGTCACCTCGGTCCATCCGCCTCAAAAGCGGGGACAGGTGCTGGGTTACACAATTTCCGCGGTTTACATAGGCCTGAGCCTGGGACCGGCCGTCTGCGGCTATCTGGTGGGCTGGTTCGGCTGGCGGTCCATATTTTGGGTCAGCGCCCTGGGCTTTCTGCCCTCCCTGTTCCTGGTCAGCCTGGTCAGTCTCGAGCAGCGCCCGGCCCGGGGCGAGACCTTCGACGGCCGGGGGGCGGCCCTGTGGGTCACGGCCGTCCTGATCCTCTTCTGGGGCCTGTCGGCCATCACCCGGCCGGCCGGCCCTCCGGCCGCGGTTCTGGGCTTTCTCCTGGCCTATGGCTATGTCCGGCACAGTCTCAAACTCGCCCAGCCCATTCTGGATGTACGGCTCTTCACCCGGAACCGGCGTTTCGCCTTTTCCTCTCTGGCCGCCTTCATCAGCTACAGCGCCTCCACCGGCCTGGGGCTGCTCCTTAGCCTGTACCTGCAATATAACAAGGGGCTGTCCGCGGCCCAGGCCGGCCTTTTGCTCATGACCCAGCCGGCCTGCCAGGCCCTGCTCACCCCCTTTGCCGGCCGCCTGTCCGACCGCGTGGACCCGGGGATCCTGGCCTCGGCCGGCATGGCCTTCCTGGGAACGGCCATCGCCGCCCTGGCCCTG
>JAITBV010000250.1 GCA_031283395.1 Candidatus Adiutrix sp. | reverse complement strand
CCGGGGTCCACTCCTTCGAAATAGACGCCGATATCCCGGGCGGCCCGGCCCAGGAAGACGTTCAGGAAAGTTTCCAGATCGTCCTTGATCTCCCTTAAGGCGGGCATGGAGATGGTCATGCCGTTGAGGCGCAGATAGAGGTCTTCCCGGAATTGGCCGGTTTCGACCAGAGCAGTCAGGTCGGCGGAGGTGGAACTGATTATCCTGAGATCCACCGCCTTGCCCCGGCGGGCGCCGACAGGGAAGAAGAGCCCTTCCACCAGGGCCATCAGGAGAAATTTCTGGGCCGACGGGGGCAGATATTCCACATGGCGCAAAAAGAGGGTGCCGCCGTCGGCCAGTTCCACCAGGCCGGTCCGGCTTTCGGAATTGGGAATATGGGTCATGCCGAAGAGGGTGGCTTCTATTTCCCCCGGGGGAAGGCTCGCCAGGTTCACCGACACCAGCCGCCCGCCCTTGCGCGGGCTGGCTTCGTGTATGTAGGTGGCCATGACGGATTTGCCGGTGCCGGTTTCACCGTGGATCATGACGGAACCGGAGCCGGCTGCGGCCTGCATGGCCGTGGAGAAGACTATCTTCACCGTGGTGTTGTGGGTGGACAGGATGAAGTCGGTGGACTTGGAGGGTTTCTCCTCATGGAGGTTCTTGCGGGTGCCGGCCAGGTCGGCCACGGCCGGGCTGATGATGGTCAGCATGGCGGCGAAAGCCTTCATGTCCTGGAGGGTGAACTTGCGGTCATGGTTTTCCAGGTACATCAGTCCCACGGCCTCCTGGTCGGCCTGGACAGGCCCCAGGAGGGATGGCTGGTCGATGAACGCGACGTGCCGGTTTCGGTCGTGGAAGGTCAATTCGCTGATGCAGGAAGGCCACAGGACGGCCTCCCGGTTCTTTATCACCCGGTTGAAGGGCGTCTGGCCCAGGAGGAGATGCTTGTCGTCATGGGAGGCCAGAAGCGAGATCAGGCGGCGGGCCGGAGGCCTGGTCGGCCACAACAGGGACATGAAGGTGAGGCCGAAACGGTCCTGGATATACTTGAGGATGACCGTCTCTATCTCTTCGGGGTTGGCGCACTGCAGCAGTTGGTGGGAAAGGACCATCAGGGCCGGCATATCTTCCGGGGCCGCCTCCGCGGCCGCCTGGCCGGCCGGGGCGCTCGCCATCCCGGTTACGGATTCATAGAGATCCGCGATGATGAGGGCGGAAGGGGCCGGGCCGATGATGACCGAAAGCCCGGGCTCGAAGATGAACAGTTCCTGGCCGATCTTTATGGTGTCGTAAGGTTCCAGGGGGGTCTGGACCGTGATGGGCTGATCGTTGACCAGGGTGCCGTTGGTGCTGCCGAGGTCGTTGATGAAGTATTTTTCGTCCGTCCGGGAAATTTCGGCGTGCTGACGCGAGGAACTGCGGTCGAAGATTATGAGGTCGCACTCCGGAGCCCGGCCCAGGATCGTCCGCTGGCCCAGTTGATAGCGAAAGCCGAGCTTGTCTTCCCTGAATGCAAAAATCTCAGCCATTAGCCCACCTGCTTTTAGAGGACAGCGGATTCCTCATATTGTGACAAAAAAAAGGCTGACTGTCAATCGGCTATTTGCCTGAATATTTCCCTTACCGCCGCCGCGGCTTCCGGGGAATTTTTGTAAACGCTCACGGACTTCCGGTCCGCTTCTATGATGGAATCGGCGAAGGGCAGAAAGCCCAGGACCTCCAGGGCGCCCAGTTCCCGGCGGATAAAGTCCTCGTCGCCCTGGTTCCTGATTTTGTTCCCCACGGCCGAGACCCGCCTGAGGTGGAGGTCGGCGCCCAGGCGCTCCACGGCCCGGGCCGTTTCCAGGGATCGCTGTCCCGGCTCAACCACCACGATGAGATGGTCCACCCCCGAGGCCGTGGCCCGGCCCAGGTGTTCCAGCCCCGCCTCCATGTCCATGATGATCACTTCGTCCCGGGCCAGGACCAGGTGCATGATGATGTTCTTGAGCATGGTGCTCTCAGGGCAGATGCAGCCTCCGCCGCCCTTTTTGACCCCGCCGAGGGTCATGAACCTTATGCCGTCGACTTCCCGGGCCAGGCTGTCCGGCAGGTCGTCCACCTTGGGGTTTATGGTGAACATGGAACCGTAGGTGCCCGGCTGGGAGCCGGTGCGCTCGGCCACCAGTTCCTTCATTTCCGAAATGGGGGTCACTTCCCGAAGGTCGGGATAGCCCAGGGCGGCGGCCAGGTTGGCGTCGGGATCGGCGTCTATGGCCAGGACCTTTTTGCCGTTTTCCTTGAAAAGATGGGCCAAGGTGGCGGAAAAAGTGGTCTTCCCCACGCCGCCTTTGCCGGAAACCGCGATTTTCATTTCGTTTCTCCCAGGTTTCTGGCCGCGCCCATGAGCCGGTAAACCAGGGCCGAGCCGAGCCAGGCGATGTCCTCGTTGGACAGATAGGAGGCGATGACCGGGTCGAAGAGCACCTGCCCCGAGCTTTCGAATTCTTCATCGCCCAGGTGGACAAGGACCGCCAGGTTCAGGTGGGGCAGTACCCGGAAGCGGCCGGCCTCGTCGCCCAGGCCGGGGGCCGGCTCCCCGCCCAGGGCTGTTATGGCCTTGGTCAGGAGCCCGGGGGCCCGGCCGAAAGTCTTGGCCAGGGGGACGATGGCCCGGCTGTGGAATGCCTGGGTGTAAAATTCGCCCCCCGGGATCTGGCGATAGGCCACCAGTTGCCCGGTGGGCCGGTCCCCGGAGGCGCCGTTGAGGTAGTGCAGCACCAGGACGGCATCGGTCAGGCTGAACTCTTCGCCCGGCTTGGAGTCCCGCCAGGTCACGGCCAGGTCCGGGCCGGTGACGAGGACCTGGCGGCCGAAAAAATCCAGTTGAAAGCCGGCCGGGGCGGACAGGGCGGTGGCTCCGGCGGCCTCGGCCACCTGGTTGAAGTCCTTGGCCGCCAATTCTTTGGCGGCCAGAAGGCAGGCATTTTTGAAATCGTCGACCCGCATAGTCGCTCCTTAAAAAAGCGGCGGCGGCGCCTTTCTCAAGGCGCCGGCCGCCGCCGGGGAAGAAAGGGGGCCGGCCGGTCAGCCCTCGGCCTGGTTTTCCTCGTGGATGTAATTGATGATGGTCTCCAGGACATTATCCACTTCGCTGGCCGCCACTTGGCAGGTGGCCACGGCCTCATGGCCGCCGCCGCCGAAGTGGAGGGCCACGGAGCCGAGATTGGCCCGGCTGGTGCGGTTCAGGATGCTGTTGCCCATGGCCAGGACAACATTCTGCTT
>JAITBV010000246.1 GCA_031283395.1 Candidatus Adiutrix sp. | reverse complement strand
TGTTCGATATCTGGCACTCCAGCAAGAACCGGCCCGGGGAACTTAATTTCATCAGCTATCAAAACGAGGAAGTGGACCGGCTGGTGGACGAGGCCCGGTTCATCCTCGACCAGGCCGGGTGCAAGAAGGCCTATGACCGGGTCCAGGAGATACTCCACGAGGAAGTGCCCTACGTCTTTCTCTATGTCCCGGACTCCCTGCCGGCCGTGGCCCGGCGCTTCATCGGGCCGGAAGTCGGACCCGGAGGTCTCGGCCATAATTTCAACCAATGGTTCGTGCCGCCGGCCGAGCGGAAGTATAAGTGAGCGGCTTTTTGTCCATGCTGAAAAAATTTAAAAACCTTATCCCGGCCCTGGCGCTCCTGGCGCTCCTGGTGAAGTTCCCGACCCTGGCCTATTTCATCGTCCTGCTCTTGGTCCTCATCTTCGTCCATGAGCTGGGCCACTTCCTGGCCGCCAAGCTGGTCGGGGTCCGGGTGGAGACCTTTTCCCTGGGCTTCCCCCCCAAGGCCTGGTCGCGGACCGTGGGCGAGACCGAATACCAACTGGCCTGGCTGCCCCTGGGCGGCTATGTGAAGATGTTCGGCGAGGATCCGACCTCGGCCGAGGCGGTGCCGCCGGCCGAGGAACGAAGGTCCTACACCCATCAGAAGCCCTGGGCCAAGATATTCATCTGCCTGGCCGGGCCGGTCATGAACCTCGTCTTCGCCGCTTTCCTGTTCTGGGGCCTCATCTGGGCGGGGGGGATCAAGCACCTGCCGCCGGTCCTGGGGCCGGTGGCGCCCGGAAGCCCGGCCGAGGAAGCCGGCCTTCGGCTGGACGACCGCCTCCTGGCCGTGGCCGGCCGGCCGGTTCTTTATTTCGATGCTCTGGAGACCTCCCTGGCCGAGGGGCGCGGGGCGCCCTTGGAACTGGTCGTCGGCCGGATTGGCGTTCCCGACCGCACCGTTGTCCTGATCCCCGTCGCCCGCGAGGTCCTTGATCTTTTCGGTGAACCAAAGACCATCCACGAGGTCGGCCTGACCCACCGCCTCAAGCCGGTGGTGGAAAGAGCCGCCTCCGGCTCTCCGGCGGCCGAGGCCGGGCTGGCCGGCGGCGACCTCATCCTGGCCATAGACGGCCGGCCCACGCCTGACTGGGAAGACGTGCTGGAAGCCATCCAGGGCCCGCGGACCCTGCGGGGCGGCACCACCCGCCCCGCTAACTTAAAGCCCCTGACCCTGAGGGTGGAGCGGGACGGACGGATCCTTGACCTGATCATGACCCCGCGGATCACCACCGGCTTCAACCAGAAAGGCGAAGTCACCTACACGCCCATGGTGGGCGTGGAATCCCGCCTGGAGGTCCTGACCGAGCCGGTGGGTTTCTTCCGGGCGGCCGGCCTGGGCCTGGCGGAGACCGCCAACATGGTGGGGCTGACGGTGAAATCGGTGCGGAAACTCGTCACCGGCCAGGTTTCGGCCAAGACCCTGGGCGGGCCTATCCTTATAGCCGAGGTCACCGGCGACCGGGCCAAGGCCGGCTGGGAATCCCTGTTGAATCTGGCCGCCTTCATCAGCGTCAACCTGGGGATTTTGAACCTTCTGCCCATACCGGTCCTGGACGGCGGCCAGATCTTGTTTTTCCTCCTCGAGATATTATCCCGCCGCCGCTTGAGCCTCCGGTTCCGCGAGGCTGCCCAGTGGGTGGGGGTGGTCTGCCTGGGCCTGTTGATGATCCTGGTTTTTTACAATGACATCAACCGGCTCGTCACCCGGTTTTCCGTCCCGGCCGAAGTTCCGGCCTCCTCGGCGGAGGATCCGTGAAGCCCCTGACCGTTCTGGCCTGGGACACGGCCACTGACCGTTGCGCGGCGGCCCTGATCCGCTGGCGGGACGGGGATGCGGAAATACTGGCCGACTACGCCGGCGATTCGGGACTCCACTCCCAGGTGCTGCCGCCCCGGGCGGCCGGGATGCTGGCCGAACACGAGCTTACCCCCGGCCAGGTGGACCTTCTGGTGGTCGGCCGGGGGCCGGGCAGTTTCACCGGCCTGCGCACCGGCCTGGCCCTGGCCAAGGGCCTGGCCCTGGGCAGCGGCCGGCCGATCCTGGGCCTGGGCACCCTGGAAGTGCTGGCGGCCCAGATCCTGGCCGCCGAGCCGGACCCGGAGGCCCTGGCCGCCCCGGTCATCGACGCCCGGCACGGCGAGGTTTTTACAGCCCTCTACGGCCGGAAGGGGCAGGTGAAGCCGCCCGCGCCGCTGCCGCCTTCGGCCCTGCCGGACGCCCTGGGCCTGGCCGCGGCCGGCCGGCCGGTCCTGGTGGACGGCCCTGCCCTGCCCCTGGTCCTGGACGTCCTGGCCGGGTCGGCCTTACAGGCCGGCTCCGGAGGGGCCGGGAGGGTTTCGGCCGTGGTCCTGGCCGGCCTGGGCGCTGAAATTTTTCGATCGGAACCGGAGGCTGGACGGCGTAACCCGCCGCTGCCACTCTATATCCGGCCGCCGGATCTGAGATAGGAGTGTCCTTATGTCGCTTACGCCCCGCAACAAAGTGCGTTCCCAGCCGCCCCCCCCGCCGCCCCCGCCCTCGGCCGAAAACCAGGCTGACCCGACGGAACTCTTCGGCCGCGATGTATTCAATATCAGGGTGATGCGCGAACGTCTGCCCCAGGCCGTCTCCGACCGCTTCCTGGCCACCCTGGACAGCGGCGCGCCTTTGGAACCGGCCGATGCGGACGTCATCGCCAGCGCCATGAAGGACTGGGCCATCGAACACGGGGCCACCCATTACACCCATTGGTTCCAGCCCATGACCGGGCTCACCGCTGAAAAGCATGACGCTTTTCTGACCCGCGGGGTCGATGGCGGCATATTGAACGAGTTTTCCGGCAAAATGCTCATCAAGGGCGAGCCCGACGCCTCCTCCTTTCCTTCGGGGGGCCTTAGGTCCACCTTCGAGGCCAGGGGCTATACCGCCTGGGACCCCACCAGTCCGGCCTTTCTGCTAAAATGCGGTGGCCGCCGGACCCTTTATGTGCCCACCATCTTCCTCAGCCACACCGGCGAAGCCCTGGACCACAAGGCGCCCCTGCTCAGGTCCCTGGAGGCCTTGTCCCGCCAGACTTTGAGGGTCCTTAACTTTTTCGGCGATAGGAAGGCCCGCTGGGTCACGGCCTATGCCGGGGCCGAGCAGGAATACTTCCTGGTGGACAGCCGGTTCGCGGCCTTAAGGCCGGATTTGCGCCTGGCCGGCCGCACCATCTTCGGAGCCCCCCCCAGCAAGGGTCAGGAACTGGAAGACCACTACTTCGGAGCCATCAGCCCTCGGGTGCTGGCCTTCATGACCGAAGTGGAAAGCCGCCTCTGGGCTCTGGGCATCCCGGCCCGCACCCGGCACAATGAGGCGGCCCCGGCCCAGTTCGAGCTGGCCCCCCTGTATGAGCGGGTCAACCTGGCTGTGGACCACAACATGCTGGTGCTCAAGGTCTTAAGGGACACGGCCGGGGAATTCGGCCTGACCTGCCTGCTCCATGAAAAACCCTTTGCCGGGGTCAACGGCTCCGGCAAGCACAACAATTGGTCATTGGGCGATTCCGAGGGCCGCAACCTTCTGGAACCAGGCCGCGAACCCTGGAAGGACCTGCGCTTTCTGGTCTTTCTGGCCGCGGTGCTGCGGGCCGTCCATCTCCACAGCATTCCCTTGCGCATCGGGGCGGCCTGTGCCGGCAATGACCACCGCCTGGGGGCCTACGAGGCTCCGCCGGCCATTATTTCGGTCTTTCTGGGGGAACAGTTGACGGAAGTGGTCGAGGGCTTTGTCCAGGGCCTGAGCGAAGAGAAGATGGCCGCCCTGTGGCGGGGTTCGGCCATGCAGGCCGGCATCGCCTCCCAGCCGTCCTGGGACAAGGATATCTCAGACCGCAACCGCACCAGCCCCTTGGCCTTCACCGGCAACAAGTTCGAATACCGGGCCGTGGGCGCTTCCCAGTCCATCGCCCCGGCCAATATAGCCCTTAACGCGGCCGTGGCCTGCGCCCTGGACGACCTGGCCACTGAGATGGAGAAGGACCGGGCGGGCGGCTCCCCTGAAAAGGCCGCCCGCAAGGTCTTGAAGCATATGTTTGAAGCTCATCTGCCGGTGGTCTTCAACGGCAACAACTATACCCAGGGCTGGGCCGCCGAAGCTGTGCGCCGGGGTCTGCCGGATCTTCGGGACACCGTCTCCACCCTGGCCTGTTACAGCACCCCGGAGGGCAAGGAGGCCTTTTTGCGCCACGGGGTCCTGACCGAGAGGGAACTTCTGGCCCGCCAGGAGATACTTTTGGAGAATTATATCAAGGTGGTCCATGTGGAGACCAAGCTCTGCCAGTCCATGGGCCGGTCCACCATCCTGCCCGTGGCCCTCAAGGCCCTGTCAGAGGCGGCCGAGGCCGTCCATCGGGCCGACAAGGCCGGGCTAAAGCCGGCGAAGTCTGATTACCACCCCGAGAAGGTTTATTATCAGAAGCTCCATAAACTGGCGACCGACCTGATGCGGAGCCTCGACGAACTGGACGCCCGGCACGTGGAACTGGATGCCATGACCGATATCCTGCCCCGGGCCGAAGCCGCCCGTGATGTTCTCATCCCTCTGCTGGCCAGGGTCCGGGCCGCGGCCGACGGCCTGGAGCTGTTGATAGACGATACCGATTGGCCGCTACCGAAATATAACGAATTGCTCTGGCCGTGTTGATTCTGGTGGATAGATGAGCGCTGGCGGGCCGAATG
>JAITBV010000193.1 GCA_031283395.1 Candidatus Adiutrix sp. | reverse complement strand
CCCTGGTCGAGGTCTATGTTCAGGACCGGCACGCCCCGGTCGATGGTCGAAAGGACCGCCAGGGGGTCCAGTTCCACGCCCTGGCCGCGCACGGCCAGCCGGCTGATGAGCTGGAACAGAAGCTCCCCCTGGCCGCAGCCGAGGTCCAGGACCGAGGCCCCCCGGGGAACTTCCTCCAGGATCACCCGGTCCTGCCAGCGGCCGCCCCCCGCCCCGGCCGGGGGGGGGGAGGCCAATAGTTCATTGACCTTGGCGGCCAGGGACACATCGAGGCTATCGAAGGTCTTAAGTTCATCCAGGCCGGGGGCGGCCTGATCGGGTCGGTCCGGGCGGGTCATTGTCATATCCTCAAAAAACCGTGGATCAGGCGGCTGACGGTCTCCGTCTCCACCAGAAAGGCGTCGTGGCCGTAGCGCGAGGGGATATCCACATAGGTCACGGTCCGCCCGGCCCGGCACATGGCCGAAACAAGCTCCCGGCACAGTTCCGGCGGGTAGAGCCAGTCCGAGGAAAAAGAGGCCACCAGGGTCCGGGCCTTAAGGCGTCCGGCGGCGCGGGTCAGGTCGCCGTCCCCCCAGGTCGAGGCGTCGTAATAGTCCACGGCCCGGGTCATATAAAGATAACTGTTGGCGTCATAGCGGGCCACGAAGCTTTCGGCCTGGTGCCTGAGATAGCTTTCCACCTCGAATTCCACCCCCACGGGGGTGAAATCCGGCTTGTCCTTGCCCTGGAGCCTCCGGCCGAATTTATGGCCCAGACTCTCTTCGGACAGATAGGTTATGTGGGCCAGCATCCGGGCCACGGACAAGCCGGCCAGGGGGCCCGGGCCGCCGTAATAATCGCCGTTTTTGAAGCCGGGGTCATTGATTATCGAATGCCGGGCCACGGCGTTGAAAGCCAGCCCCTGGGCCCCGAGGCGGAAGCCGGCCGAAAGGATTATCAGGCGAGCCACCCGGTCCGGCTGGCCCAGGGCCATTTCTAGGGCCTGCTGGCCGCCCATCGAGCCGCCCACCACGGCGTGGAGACGGTCCACCCCCAGATGGTCGAGGAGCTTGAAACTCAAACAAGCCCAATCGGCCACGGTCACCACCGGAAAGGAGAGGCCGTAAGGCCGGCCGGTGGCCGGGTCCAGGCTCATCGGTCCGGTGGTGCCGTAGCAGCTCCCCAGGACATTGGCGCAGATGACGAAGAAACGCCGGGTGTCGATGGGCTTGCCGGGGCCCACCATTTCGTCCCACCAGCCTGGTTTTTTTTGGCGGAAGGCCCGAAAGGCCCCGGCCGGGTCTTCATCCCAGCCGGCCGCGTGGGCGTCGCCGGTCAGGGCGTGGCAGATAAGGACGGCGTTGTCCCGGGCCGCGGTCGGTTCCCCGTAGGTCTCATACTCCACTTCCACCGGGCTAAGCTGTCCGCCGGCGGCCAGGGAAAGGGGGGGGAAGACGATTTTTCGGGCCCGGGTATAACCCACCGATTGGGGGTGGTCCGGCCCGTGGACCGTTTTGGTCAGAGGGCCGTCTATGCTCATCGCTTCACCTTGGTTTCCGTAAGAAAGTCATAGAAACATTATATTATAGGGCGGCCGCGCGCTTTTGTCCAGCTTTGCCGGGCCGGGGACCGTCCGGCCGGGGGAACTTTAATCCGTATTCGGATGAAAAACCTTGCGTTCAGACCGCTTTTTCTGTAAATATTAAAAAATGCGGCGGTCGGCTTTTAAATATCCACTGTTGGCGTTGTTTCTGGTAGCCTGCCAGAGCGTGGGGGCCGGATCGTATGTGGGCCGGGGCGAATTCGACACCCTGACCCGGCGGGTGGAGGTGGTCGAAGACCGGATGGGCCTCTCCCCCCGGGACGGAGGGTTGCCGGTCCTGGTTTCCACGGGGGCTCCGGCCCCGCCCCCGCCGAGTATGGAGGACCTGGCCCCGCCGCCTTCCTCCTCGACCCTGGCGGCCTTGAAGCCCCCGCCCGGACAACCCCCCGCGCGGCCGCCGGCTATGGTCTTTGGTCCGGGTTCGACCGAAGCCGCGGTCTACCAGGAAGGCCAGGACCTCTTGAAGGCCGGGCAGTACGGCCAGGCCGCCGGAGTCTTCAGCCGCATGCTGGCCGAAAATCCGGGCGGACGCCTGGCTCCCAACGCCCGTTACTGGTTGGGGGAATGCTATTACGCCCAGGGGCGTTACGGCGAGGCGGCGGGCGAGTTTCAGCGTTGCGCCGATGACTACCCCGGGACCGACAAGGCCGCCGACGCCCTTTTGAAGCTCTCCTTCAGCTATGACCGCCTGGGCGACGGGCCCCGGGCCATGGCCGCCCTGGACCGCCTTCTGGGGCGGTACCCGGATTCCAGCGCGGCCGGTCTGGTCAAGAGCGGACGCGGGCATTTTTAAGCAAGCGCGGCCTTAATCGGCGCGCCCTTAAGAAACGAATATTTGCAACCGAACATTAAGTAATAATGGCTGAAAACCTGGAAATAGATCCGCCGCCGCCGGCCCCCATACCGCCGGCCTCGCCGGGGCCGGACCCGCCCGGCTCTTTCCCGGCCCCGGCCCGGAAAGCGTCCCGGCTAAGGTTCCATCTCCCCCGGCCGCGCCGGGGCCGGGGGGGCAAGCCCTGGCGTCATCCCCAGGCCTGGGTGCCCCGGGAACTGAGTTTCATCCTGTTCCTGGCCCCTTTTGTTTTTTGGCCCCTGGTCATCGGCCTGGCCGTCCTGAATTTCTACAGTTCCGAAATGGCCGATGTGCCCATTGAGAATCTCAAGGACCTCGAACAGCCCACGATCAGCTACATCTACACCGGCGACGGGACCCTTTTGGCGGAATTGTATCGCGAACACCGCCTGCC
>JAITBV010000119.1 GCA_031283395.1 Candidatus Adiutrix sp. | reverse complement strand
TGGTGGACGACCGCCCCGGGGTCACCCGCGACCGCCATTACGGCACCTTAAGCTTTGAGGGCCGCCAGGGGACCATCATCGACACCGGCGGCTTCGACCCCTCCGGCCTGGACCCCCTGATCAACCAGATCAAGGCCCAGGCCCTGGTGGCCCTGGAAGAATCCGACCTGACCGTCCTGGTGGTGGACGGCCGGAGCGGCCCCACCCCCCACGATGGGGAACTGGCCCGGCTCATCCGCCGCTCCGGCCGGCCCCACCTGGTGGCGGTCAACAAGATCGACAGCCCGGAAAAAGAAGCGGCCCTGATCGATTTCCACGAATTGGGCCTGGACGGGCTGTGGCCGGTGAGCGCGGCCCACGGCTACGGCTTGAGCGATTTCAAGGCCGCCTTGGCCGGATTCATGTCCGAACCCGGAGAAGCGGACGAAAGGGACGAGGAGGCCCCGCCCCGGGTGGCCGTCATCGGCCGCCCCAATGCCGGCAAGTCCTCCCTCATCAACCGCCTGACGGGCCAGGACCGGCTGGTGGTGGACAGCCGCCCGGGCACCACCCGCGACGCGGTGGCCGTGTCCGTGACCTCCGGCGGCCGGGATTATGTCTTCATAGACACGGCCGGGGTCCGGCGGCGGGGACGGGTGGATGAAAAGCTGGAAAAGCTCTCCGTTCTCCGGGCCTTGAAAAGCCTGGACCAGGCCGATGCGGCCCTACTGGTGGTGGACGCCCAGGCCGGCCTGGCCGACCAGGACGCCCACATCGCCGGCTACGCCCATGAAAAGGGGCGGCCGGTGGTCATCCTGGCCAACAAGTGGGACGCGGTCCGGGGCAAAGCCGAAGCCTTAAAGGAACTGGAAAGGTCCCTGGACCTCAAGCTGGGCTTCCTGGCCAAGGCCCCTGTGGTCACGGGCTCGGCCAAAACCGGCCTCAGGCTCGACCGACTCTTTGCCCTCATCGACCGCCTCATGGCTCAATACCGCTTCCGGGCTCCGACGGCCGAGGTCAACCGGGTGATGGAAACGGCCGTGGCCCAGCACACGCCACCCTACGCCGGACGCGGCCGCCTGAAGTTCTACTACGCCACCCAGGCCGCGACCAGGCCTCCGACCTTCGTGGTATTCACCAACCACCCGGAGGCGGTGCATTTTTCCTATCGCCGCTTTCTGGTCAACCGCCTCAAAGAGGCCTTCGGCCTGGACCTGGCCCCGGTGCGTCTCCTCCTGCGGGCCCGCACCGGGCGCCGGGAGGGGAAATAAGCTGAATGCTATGACGAACATACTAAAAAAAATAATAAACTTGCAATTTTTGGTCCTGGCCGCCCTCGGGCTGTCGGCCCCGGCCCAGGCCCAGGAAACATCGGCCGCTGTTTTTCTCCTGGCCGCGCCCCGGAGCGGACCCCTGGCCGAACTGGGCCTCAAGGCCCGTCAGGGGGCCGAACTGGCCCTCCAAACCTGGGGCGGGGGCTTCCGCCTGGAGATCCTCGATGAAAACCGGCCGGGGGCCCTGGATGAGATCGACCTGGGGAACGTGGCCCTGGTGCTGGGCTATTTCACCGAAAGCCGTTTCGCCGCCGACGCTCCACGCTATCTCTATCTGCGCAAGCCCGTGCTCCTGCCCTATCTCACCAACGAGGAGGCCGCCGGCCGGGGGCCGGGCCTGTTTTTCCGGCTCATGCCCACGGCCCGGGAACAGGGCCGCCACCTGGGCCTGGAGATACTTAATCTGCGCCGCCGTCCCGGTCGGCTTCTCCTGATAACCGGTGCGGAGCCCGCGCAGGCCGCCCTGGTTGAGGCCCTGACCGAGACCCTGGCCCAGCCTAACCGGCCCCTTTCGGCTATAAGCGGCGGCCAGGAGGAAGGGGCGGACCGGACCGCCCCGGAAAACACCCGCGCCCCGGCCGCCAGGCCCGCGACCAATATCAAACCCCTGGACCCCAAAGCCCAGGTGGTCACCTTAAGCCTTGATCAGGCCCTGGAACCGGAAGGCCTGGCCAAATTCGGCCGCAACAGGCCGGACTTGGCCATCCTGGCCCTGGACCGGGCCGAAGCCCTGCGCCTGGCCCCCCATTTGGCCGAGAACGGCTATGACCAGGTTCCCCTGTGGGGGGTGACCGCCCTGGGCTTCCGGGATGTGGGCGCGGCTTTCAACAGCCAGAAGCTCAACCTCCGGCTGTGCCTGCCGGCCGTGAACCTGGCCGACCAGGCCAATCCCGCCGTGCGTGATTTCACCCGGCAGTTTGTCGACGCCTACAAGGCCCACCCGACCTGGATCTCCGCCTTGGCCTTCGACAGCCTGAACCTGGCCATCAAGGCCGCCTCCAGCGGCGAAGACACCCAGGGCCTGGTGGATTATCTGGCCGGCCACAGCCACCACAGCCTGGCCACCTATGACTTGAGCCCGGAGGGCGGCGGCCCCGCCCCCCTGGCCCTCATGCCGGTCAGGCCGGCTGACTTGGGGTTTTTGCCCTAGGGAAGCGCTGCTTAATCAATAGGCGCTTCCTGATAAGGAGAAACCATTATGGCGGAAAACCCGGCGGTGCTGGTCCTGACGGCCGGACGCAGCACCAGGATGAAATCGGAAACCCCCAAGGTGCTGCACCAACTGATGGGCCGGCCCATCCTGGAACATGTGCTGAACGCCGCTCTCTACCTGGCTCCGGCCCGGCTGGCCCTGGTGACCGGTTTCGGGGCCGAAGCCGTGGAGGCCCGGACCATCGAGTTTCTGGCCGCCCCCAGGCCGGACGGCTTTTCAGTCCCGGCGCCGATTTTCGTCCGGCAGGCCGAGCAACTCGGCACCGGCCACGCCGTGGCCCAGGCCCGGGAGGTCATGTCCGATTTCCAGGGGCCGGTCCTCATCATGGCCGGTGACGTGCCCCTCATCTCCCCCAATACCCTGGAGGGTTTTTTAAGGGCCCACCAGGCCCTGGGCGCCCACCTGTCGGTACTCACCGTGAGCCTGGCCGACCCCGGGGCCTACGGCCGCATTATCCGCGATGAGGCCGGCTGGCTGGCCCGCATCGTCGAATACCGGGATGCCGACGAGGACGAACGCCTGATCCAGGAAATAAATTCCGGCCTTTACGCGGCCGAAGCCGGTCCCCTCTTTGAAGCCCTGGAAAATCTCACGGCCGACAACGACCAGCGGGAATACTACTTAACCGACGTGGCCGCCGATTTCCGCCGGCGGGGACTTAAGGCCGCGGCCGTGGAGATACCCGAAACCAGCAGCTTCGAGGTGCTGGGCATAAACGACCGCCGGGAACTGGCAGAAGCCCAGGCTATTTTGCGGGACCGCATCAACGAGGCCTGGCTCAGGGCCGGGGTCACCCTGATGGACCCCCCCTCCACCCTCATCGAAGCCTCGGTGCGCCTGGGGCGTGATGTCCGCCTGTGGCCCGGGGTCATCCTCACCGGCCGCACCATCGTGGGCGAGGGGGCGGAGATCGGCCCCTACAGTCACCTGGACAACTGCCGGGTGGCCCCGGGGGCCAAAGTGCCGGGCCACCAGGCCTGGACCGGCCGGGAGTTCGGCTGAAACAAGCCCGAAACGGCCTCCGCCTCCGGCCCATAAAAAAGTATACGGGGTGAACCTTATTATGGCGAACAACAGAACCCGGGTGCTGTCCGGCATCCAGCCCTCCGGCCAGCTCCACATAGGCAACTATTTCGGCATGATGAAGCCCATGATCGAGTGGCAGGAAAAAAGCGACCTGTTCTGTTTCATCGTCAATCTGCACGCCCTGACCACGGTTTTCGACGCTCCGACCCTCGCTGAAAACACCCTGAATGCGGCCGCCGATTTCCTGGCCCTTGGCCTGGACCCGGAGAAGGCCGTCTTCTGGGTCCAGGGTGATGTCCGGGAGCACACCGAACTGACCTGGATCCTGACCAACGTCACCTCCATGGGGCTCCTGGAACGCTGCCACGCCTACAAGGACAAGGTGACCCAGGGCTTGACCCCCAACCACGGGCTCTTTGCCTACCCGGTCCTCATGGCCGCCGACATCCTGCTCTACCAGGCCCATTTGGTGCCCGTGGGCCGCGACCAGAAACAGCACGTGGAAGTGGCCCGCGACATAGCCGGCAGCTTCAACCACCTCTACGGCGAGACCTTCGCCCTCCCCGAACCCCTCATCGACGACCAACTGGCCACCATCCCCGGCCTGGACGGGCGGAAGATGAGCAAGAGCTACGAAAACGCCATAAACATCTTCGTTTCCCGCGAGGAACTGAAAAACCGGGTCATGGCCATCGTCACCGACACCCGGGCCGTTTCGGATATCAAAGACCCGGACAACTGCAACCTCTTCGCCCTCTACCGCCTTTTCGCCTCGGCCGAAGAACGGGAGGAACTGCGCGAACGCTACCTCAAACCCGGCCTGAAATACTCAGAGGTCAAAAAAGACCTCATCGACCGCCTCTGGAATCATTTCGCCCCCCACCGGGAAAAACGGGCCGAACTGATGAAGGCTCCGGACACCCTCCACGACATTCTCAAGACCGGCGCGGCCAGGGCCAGGGCCGTGGCCGAGACCACCATGGCTCAAGTCCGGTCCAAGGTCGGATTACTCTATGGATAAACGCCATGAATTGGGCCACAGGGGCGAGGATATGGCCGCCGGCCACCTGGAGACCCTGGGCTACAAGCTGGCGGCCCGCAACCACGTCAACCGGCTGGGCGAACTGGACCTGGTGGCCCTGGACGGCGAAACCGTGGTGGTGGTGGAGGTCAAGAGCCGTAGCCGGGCCGGGCGGCCGCCTTCCGAGGCGGTGAATTTGTGCAAAAGGCGCAAACTGGTCCAGGTCGCGCTTCTGTTCCTGAAGTTTAAGCGCTGGCAGGATAGGCCGGTCCGTTTCGACGTGGTGGAGGTGGTGGCCCCGCCCGGCGAGCCCCCGGTGATCAACCACATCCCGCGGGCCTTCGAGGCGGACGGCTTATGAGCGCGGACCGTAAAAGGCCGGAAGCCGGGGGCCTCTGGCTGGTGTCCGGGCCCCTGGGGAACTTGGGCGATCTGACCAGCCGGGCCGGGGATATCCTGGCCGCGGCCGACCTGGTCTGCGCCGAAGACACCCGCCGGGCCCTCAAACTGCTGAACCACCTGGGGCTCAAGCGCCGCCTTATAAGTTACCGGGAA
Source organism: Candidatus Adiutrix sp. (assembly GCA_031283395.1). The sequence goes on along the minus strand of JAITBV010000119.1, from coordinate 2,334 downwards.
CAAAATCACGGCCGGGCCTGGGCCGTAATAGAAAAAGTCCTGGCCGAAGGCGGCCGGGCGGCCCTTTTGACCGATGCCGGCACCCCCGCCGTCTCCGACCCCGGAGCGGAACTGGTGCGGGCGGCCCGGGCCGCCGGCTACCCGGTTTCGGCCCTGCCCGGCCCTTCGGCCGTCACCACGGCCCTGGCCGCCTCGGGCTTTCCGGCCGACCGCTTCCATTTCGCCGGCTTCCCCCCGGCCCGGCCCTCGGCCCGCCGGGCCTTCCTGGCCGGCCTGGTCCCCTGGCCCTGGCCCCTGGTCTTTTTTGAAGCTCCTCACCGCCTGGCCGCCAGTCTGGCCGACATGGCCCGAATTTTCGGCTCCCGCCCGGCCTTCCTGGCCCGGGAGATGACCAAATTACACGAGGAATTCATCTCAGCCGACCTCGGGGACTTGGCCGCCCGGGCGGCCGCCAGGGAACTTAAGGGCGAAATGACCATCGTGGTGGGCGGGTTTGAAGGGGAGGCCCGACCGGCCCCTATGGACCCGGCGGTTTTGGAGGAGGCGGCCCGGTCCGACCCCCGCCCCACCCGGGAACTGGCCGCGGAACTGGCCCGGCGCTGGGGCCGGAGCCGGAGCGAGATCTATAAACTATTGGTCAAAGCCCGGGCCGGGACTTGAAATCATGGCCCAAGTAGTGAAGGATTGGGAAACCTTCGAGATCCTGGCCCTGCCCCTGGCCGGGGCCGAGCCGGTGCGCGGGCTCGGGCGCGGTCGGCCCGTTTCGGCCGGTGAACTCCTGGCCCTGGCCTCCGGCCCCGACCGGGGGCATCTCCATGCTCCGGTGGCCGGGTTTCTGGAAGCGGTCAGGGCCGGGGAAATCATCATCCACCGGGATGAGGCCGCGGTGGGGGAACCGCCTCGGTCGGCCGTCCTGGGCGGCCTTCCGCCCGCGGAATTGGCCCGGACCTTCAGGGAATTGGGCCTGGACCTGGCTGACCCCCGGCCCTTGGAACACTTCATCATCAGCGCCCTGGACCCCGAGCCGGGGCTTGAGTTCGCCCGCCCGCTCCTGGCCGAACACCGGGAGACCCTGGCCGCGGGCCTGGCCGCCTTAAGGGGCCTGTTCCCGGAGGCCCGCCTGGTCTGGGCCGGCCTGAGGCCCGAGGACGCCCCTGCCGGAGCCGACGAATTCCTAAGGGCGCGGGCCGATTATCCCTGGACTTTGCCGGCCCTGGCCGGCCGGAGTTTCATCGGGACCCCGGATCGGGCCGGGGGCGCGGCAACGGACCTGCGCCGGCTCTTCGACCTGGGCCGTCTCTGGCGCACGGGCCTGCCCCTCCGGCGCATGGTCCTGACCCTGGGCGGAGCCACCTATTTCGTGCCCCCCGGAGCCCGGCCCGCGGACCTTTTGGCCTCGGCCCACCTGGAACCGAGGGCCGGGGACGCGGTGGTGGCCGGCGGGCTGGTCCGGGGCCGCACCCTGGCCCGCCTGACCCGGGGGCTGGGGCGGGAGACGGCCGGCCTCCACCTGATCCGCCGGGCCGGGCCGGGCCCTGCCGCCGGGCCATGCCGCCGCTGCGGCGATTGTTTCCGGGCCTGCCCGGCGGGGCTGCCGGCGGCTGATTTTTTCGCCCGGGACCCGGAGGAGGGCCCGGCCCCCGGCAGCGGAGCCTTTGAGGATTGCCTGGAATGCGGCGCCTGCGCCCTGGCCTGCCCGGCCCGCCGGCCCCTTTTGGCCTGGGCCCGCCTGGCAAAGTTTCCGCCCTCTGAACAGGCCTTGTTGACAAGGGGCGCATACTGGGGTATACTTTAGGCCGTTTCCTGAAAAAGAGCGGCGCGATTAAAGATTTTCAGTCTGGACAGTTTCCAGCTAAATTCGCCACTTGGACCACTTAAGGCGGATTTTGGCGGACCCAACCATGACCCTGTTATATGGTCCGACGGAAGGTGAAAACAAATGGCCAATGACTCCCAGAAAATAGGCGCGGTAATGGTTGTCGGCGGGGGCATCGCCGGTATGCAGTCCGCTCTCGACCTGGCGGAAATGGGCTTTTATGTCCATCTCGTGGAAAAAAATCCGGCTATCGGCGGGCGAATGGCCCAGTTGGACAAGGTGTTCCCCACCAACGACTGCGCCATGTGCATCATCTCGCCCAAGCTCAACGATACGGGGGGGAACCTCAATATCGACGTGATGAACAACTCCGAAGTGGTGGGCATCTCCGGCAAGCCCGGCAACTTCAAAGTCAAAGTCCGCAAAAAGCCCCGCTATATCGACAGCACCAAGTGCACGGCCTGCGGCGACTGCGCCAAGGCCTGCCCGGTGGAACTGCCGGCCGAATTCAACCAGGG
>JAITBV010000116.1 GCA_031283395.1 Candidatus Adiutrix sp. | reverse complement strand
GTCGTTTCGATATCTTCCAGGAAATTTTCAGGATAGGTGACGTGGCGCACCAGGCCGCCCCGGGCCGCGTCGCCGTAGAGGCGGATCATCTCCCGGGCCCCGCGCAACTCTTCCCGGCTTTGGCTCCCGGCGCTGGTCATAATGCCTATGTGAAAGGCGGGTTCTTCCGCGGCCCAGCAGGCCGGCTGAACGATCCAGCCCAGGGCCAGCCCGCCCAGGAGAAAGGCGGTCAACCAGGTGTTTCGACGGGCCTGGGGCTTGTCCATGGCGTCACCTTGTTATTAAAGCGTATACTGAATTATAAGGGATGCGCCGCCGTTCGGTCAATACCCGCATAGGCGGGCGCTTGAGGATTTTACGGATTCGGTTCGGTCAGAAGAAACAGGGAGGCGTTCAAGAGCGGCCACAGGCGCATCATGTGATTGGCCCGGCCGGATCGATGTTCCGTAAGGAGACGCTCGGCGGCCCCTTTTTTGAGCCAGCCCAGGCGGGCCAGGGGGCCATCGTGAAGCAGTTCGCGGGTCAGGCGGCGTGTCTTGTCCTCGTTGAACCACAGGTCGGCCGGGGCGTTGAAGCCTGTCTTTCGGCTCCTGGTCCTCATACTTTCCGGCAGAAGGCCCTTAAGGCCCCGGCGGTAGAGGGCCTTGGTCAGGCCCTGGTCGTATCTGAGTCCGGAAGGGAGCGACAGGCCGAACTTGAACAGGGCCGGGCTCAGGAAGGGCGAAACGCCGCGGAGGCCCAGGGCCTCGTTGACCCGCTGAAAACCCCAGAGGGTGGGGGGGGTGGTTTCAAAGACGATCTCCTGGTACAGGCGGTTGGCCAGAAAGCCGGGATAGGGCCGGGGCATGGGTGGCCGGGCCCGGCCGAAGGTCTCGAACCAGTCGTTATTGAAAAACTCGGCCCCGCTTTCATAGACCTCCATATCCACGCGCATTTCCCCGGTCTTGAAATCAAGGTTCCGGGCCCAGAAGGCTTCCGCCATAGTCCGGTTTTTCCGAAAGATCGGGTGGTCGTGGAGGCGGCTCCAGGCCTCGATCTCCGCCCCCAGGCGCTCGTGGTCCCCGGCGGCCTTGAGGTCGGCGAAGAAATACAGGAAGTGGCCGTATTCCCCGGCCAAGCACTCGTCTCCGCCCAGGCCGGTGAATACCTCCCGGAAGTCTTCCAGGCCGCGGGCCAGGAGATGGTAGGCCAGCCAGGTGACGGTGATGACCGGCGAACGGGTGAGCCCCACGAGTTTTTCCGTTTCGCCCGCCAGGTCCGGCCGGTCCAGGTTCAGGTGGGTCCAGCGCCAGTCCGGATTGGCCCTGGCCAATTCCTCCACCCCGTCGGTCTCATCGTATTCCGTGGGGGCGTTGTAGCCCACGGAAAAGACGCCCAGAGGCCGCGAGAGGCTCCGCGCGGCCAGGCTGGCCACCCCGGCGCTGTCGAGGCCCGAGGAGATGGTGAAGGCCGGACGGACGGCGGCGCGGGCCCGCCAGTCCACGCTCCGGGCCAGAAGGTCCATCAGTTTTTCGGCCGCCTCGTCCGGGCCCAGGCGGCCGGCTTCCGGGTCCGGTTCCAGGTCCAGCCAGTAGCTTTCCCCGGCCCCGGACTCGTCGATATCCACATAGGCCCCGGCCGGAACCTGGCGGACGCCCTGGTGGAAGGTGCGGCCCGGATCGCGGAAGACGTAACGGTAGTGGGTGGCCAGGTAGTCGAAGAGCGTGGCCTCGTCCGGTCTGGTCGCGTCCGGGGCCGTCCGGTCCAGGAAATCCAGAAGTTCCCGGTAGCTGAAGCTCCAGGCGAAGCCGTCGGGTAGCGGGGCGTAGTAAAGTGGGGTCTGGCCGAAATCCCTTAAGAGGCGAAAGGCCCGGCCCTCGGGCTTTCGGACCACCAGGGCCAGGTCGGCCTCGTTATGGTTCATCAGGGCCGGGTCGCGGGCCAGGCTTGTCAGTTCTGGGGTGTCCTGGTCCTGTTCGGGCGGGCTGTTGAAATAGACGCGATGGGTCATGAAACCTCTAATAAGCCAGGGCCAGTTTCTTCAGCGGCAGGGTCTGGACGTTCTTGCGGGCCAGGAGGCTATAGACGTTGCCCGGCCAGGGCGGGGAAGGCTTGCGGCCGGGGCGGCCCATAGCTTCGCCCAGGACTTCGGGCAGATGTTTCAACAGCCGCCCGGGCCCGCCGTGGGGAGTGCCGAAATAGGGCCGCCATTGCTTGGTGATCTCAAAACCCCAGGTCGACAGGAGCCTGGCCGCGGCCCAGGGCGGGGGATAGACCTGGTGGAGCGGATGCCAGAGGCGGTGGCGGGGCCCGTAGAGCCTGGCCATGGGGCTTTCGGGGTCGATGAGCCCTGAAATGAGAAGCCAGCCCCCGGGCCGGAGCCAGGCCGCGGCCCGGGCCAGGAAGCGGCCCGGGTCGGGCAGGTGGTCGAGGGTCTGGTTCAGGATGAGGGCATCGAGGTGGTCCGGAGGGATTTCCAGGTCTTCGGCCCACTTTTGGCGCACATCCAGGCCCAGGGCGGCGGCCTCTTCGGCCGCCTCGGGGTGGGGTTCCACGGCCACTTTTTTCAGGTGGTCCGGCAAAAGGGAGAGCATGAGCCCGCCGCCCGCGCCCACATCCATGACCCGGTCCCCGCGTCCCAGGCGGGAGGCCAGGGCGCGGGCGTATTTCCGGTATTCCCTCCGCCGCGCCTCCTGGCGGGTCCGGGGGTCCACCAGGCGGCCGTCGGGGTCCAGGGCCGGAAGCCGGGGCGAAAGGAAATATCTCCGCGCCTCGGCCAAGGGCACGGGCGGTTGGACCTGCCAGGCCCCGCAAGCATCGCAGCGGGCCAGGCGAAAGGGACGCTCCTTATCGGTCCCGGCCAGGGCCAGGACTTCCCGCGGGGCCTCCGGGAGGCCGCACCAGCGGCAGCCGCTCATGTTTTCCGGGCCAGGGCCGCCCAGTGGTGGTTGACGGCCCGGTTGGTTTCCAGGGTGTCGAGGATGTCCAGCCCGGAGGCTGAAAGCCGGGCGGCCAGGTCCTCCGGCGCGGCAATGAGGTCCGCGCCGTAGCTCTGGCGGCCGGGGCCGGGGAAGTGCTGGCTTATCAGCATCAGGCCGCCCGGGGGCAGGAGCCGGGCCAGGCCGGCCAGGGCTCCGTCCAGGTTTTCCAAAAGCCCCCACAGCACCTGGGCCAGAACGATCAGGTCGAAGCTTTGATCCGGCCAGAGGGGGTCCGGGGCCCGGGCGTCGGCGGTTTGGAATTCGAGGCGGGGGTCGGCCAGGCGGCGGCCGGTCCGGGCCACGGCGGTGGGGGAGATGTCCGTGACCAGGCCCCTGGCTTCCGGGTCGGCCCGCCAGACGGTCTCGGCCAAAAGCCCGCTGAAGAGGCCGAGGCCGGCGCCTATGTCCAGAAAGCGCCGCACCCGGCCCAGACGGCCTTCCAGGAGCAGAAGGGCCGCCCGCATATCCAGCCGGAACCCCAATTCCTCGATGTGCCAGGGGTCGGCGCAGTCCCGGTACATCTCCTCGTAGCGCCCGATATGCCGTCCGTCGACCAGAAAATAATCGTGATAATCGGGTCCCATGGCCGCCTGCTCCAGGTTATCGGGATGATATTGAAGTATAATGATTGGAAATGATTTTGTCAAAAAAATCGCCCGTTCGGTGGCGGAAGGCTGTTTTTTCTTTACAAACCGGAGGCCTTTGAGTAAAATCAATGATTCAGTCACGGCCGGAGGACAGAACGAGGTGCCCGCATGGATGACAAGCAGCTGACCTACTTCCGGGATCTTTTGCTGAAAAGGCGGGGAGAGATCCTGCAGTATGCCGATAACACGGTCACGGACATGAATGATCAGAGCGACAACTACCCTGATCCCACCGACCGGGCCTCCATAGAATCGGACCGCAACTTCATTCTTCGTTTAAGGGAGCGGGAGAGATCGCTTTTGGGCAAGATAGACGAGGCTCTGGAGCGGATAGGTTCCGGCGATTTCGGCATTTGCGAATCCTGCGGCTCGGATATAGGCGTCAAGCGCCTGGAGGCCCGGCCGGTCACCACCCTTTGCATAGAGTGCAAAACCCGCGCCGAGGCGGCGGAAAAGGCCCGCGGCGAATAAGCCCTGGCCCCTCGCCTGGAGGTCCAAGCAGATGAAAAGAACTTTCCAGCCCCATAATCTCAGAAGAAAACGCACCCACGGCTTTCTGGTCCGTATGCGCACCCGCGGCGGCCGGTCCGTCATCAACCGTCGCCGGGCCAAGGGCCGCCAGCGCCTCGGCGTGTAAAGCCATAGCGCGCGGATTAGGGGAGCGCTGATCCAAGCGGCGCTTCCCGGGAGGCGGCGGGTGCCTGTGGATTACAGTTGGCCCAAAGAGGCCCGCCTTCTGAAGCGGGCCCAGTTTCTGGCCCTGACCGACCGCCGGACCAAGCCCGACCTGGTCGTCCGGACCGGGGCCTTTCTGGTGCTGGGGCGGCTCAACGGGCTGCCCTTCTGCCGTTTGGGCCTGACCGTGACCAGAAAGGTGGGCCGGGCCGTGGTCCGGTCCCGCCTAAAGCGGCGGGTGCGGGAATTTTTTCGGCTCAGCCGGGGCGGCTGGCTTTCGGCTCTGGACTTGGTCTTCATCGCCCGGGTCGAGGCGGGGGCCATGTCCGCGGCTGATCTCAAGGCCGATCTGGCCAGGGTGGGGGCGAAGATCGCCGCCTGGTCCCCTCCGGCCGCCTCCGCGGCCGTCCCCCGGTCCGAGGCTTCGGCTCCGAAGCCGCCCGGGTCCCGGCTTCTGGCGGCCCCGGCGCTTTGGGCCATCGGTTTCTACCAGCGTTTTATTTCGCCCCTCCTGCCCCCGGCCTGCCGTTTCCGGCCGACCTGTTCCCAATACGCCGCCGAGGCCATCTCCCGGCACGGCCTGGGTCGGGGCGGCCTCCTGGCGGTTTGGCGGCTCCTTAGGTGCCACCCTTTTGGTTCCGGCGGCTACGACCCCGTGCCCCCGCTTGGCTCTGAAATGACGGATGTGGGATAATATATGGACAGCCGCAGTTTCTGGATATTTTCAATAGCCCTGGTCCTGGTCCTGGCCTGGTCCCATTTCTTCTCGGAACCCCCGCCCCCTCCGGCGGGGCCCGCCCGGGTCCCGGCCGCCGAGGCCCCCCCGTCCCCCGAGCCGGAAACCGCCCAGGTCACTGTCCGGACCCCCAAATTCACGGCGATCTTTGACGAGCGCGGCGGCCGCCTGGTCAGCTTCAAGCTCAGGGACTACCAGAAGCGCAAGCTGGATCCGTCCCGGCCGGATGAAAATGTGGAACTGGTCACCCAGCCCGATCCCTCCGACCGGCCCCTCCGGCTGACCCTGGAAGCCGCAGGTGCGCCCGCCCTGGAAGAGGCCCCCTTTCTGGCCGACCGCCAGGGCCTGGATCTTTCGGCCGGGGAGACCGGGCAGCTCAAGTTCACTTATGACCAGAGCCAGGGCCTGGCCGTGGTCAAGACCCTGACCTTCACGGCCGACACCTTCCTGGTGCGCCAGGAGGTTACCCTGGTCAATGAAGGCCAGGCCGCCTGGGAGGGCCGGCTCATCCACCGCCTCAACTCCGCCCCCTTCAGCGGCGCCCAGGGCGGGCGCTATGATGAAATGGGGGCGGTGAGCGGACGTAAGCTGATGACCGCCTCGGCCAAGGACGCCCCGGCTGATTTGGAGAAAAAGGGGGGCCGGCCCCTGTCCTGGCTCGGCTATATGGACCAGTATTTTCTCACCGCCCTGGTCCCGGACCAGGAGGCCGCCGACTCCCCCGCCTTCCGGGCCATCAGGCAGGACCACGGCGGGTTGGCCTTGGCCGAGATCCGCCCGCTTAAGCTGGCCCCCGGGGCCCGGGCCGGTTTCAATTTCGATTTCTATTACGGCCCCAAGTCCAGAGGGGATCTTCTGGCCGCCGGCCACGATCTTTCCCTGAGCGTGGACATGGGCTGGTTCACCTTCCTGGCCGCGCCCCTGGCCGCCCTCCTCCGGTTCGTCCACGGCTGGGCGGGCAATTACGGCGTGGCCATAATCATCGTCACCATCCTGATCAAGATCATCCTGTGGCCCCTGACGGCCAAGAGCTACCGCTCCATGAAGGCCATGCAGAAGCTCCAGCCCAAGATACTCAAGATCCGCGAAAAATACGGTGACGACCGCGAGGCCCTGAACCGTGAGATCATGCAGCTCTATAAGACCTTCAAGGTCAGCCCCTTGGGCGGCTGCCTGCCGATGCTTCTGCAGATTCCCTTTTTCATCGCCTTCTACCGGGTGCTGGATTCCCTTTTGGAACTGCGCGGCGCTCCCTTCGTCCTCTGGATAAGCGACCTGGCCGCTCCCGAACGCCTGGGCTCCCTGGATTTTACCATTCCCCTGTTTGAACCGCCCACGGGCCTGCCCGTCCTGACCATCCTGATGGGTCTGAGCATGTTCATCCAGCAGAAAATGACCCCCAACACCATGGGCGATCCGATCCAGGCCAAGGTCATGATGCTGATGCCCCTTCTGTTCACCTTCATCCTCATCAACATGCCCGCTGGCCTAGTCCTTTACTGGCTGGTCAACAACATCCTGTCCATCGGCCAGCAGACCCTGATCAACCGGCCGGATAAGCGGCCGGCCGAGGCGACATGATGACCATTGTTGAATTCACGGGCCAGGACCTGGCCGAGGCTATCGCCGCCGCGGCCGGGGCCCTTAGCCTGCCCCCGGAAAAATTGAAGTTCAACCTGGTCGATATGGGAGCCAAGGGTTTTTTGGGTCTGGGCCGGCGGCCGGCCCGCATTGCCGTGGACCCGGCCGACCCGGTCCTGGACCTGGCCGAGGACGAGGCCCCTTTGGCGCCCGCGAGGGAAGAAACGGCTCCCGCCTCCGACGAGGCGGCGGAACCTCCCGCCTTGGCTTCCGAAGCGTCCGGGGCTGCGTCTGGGGCCGCGCCCCCGCCCGAGGCCTCTCCGAAACCCCGCCGGAAGCCTCCGGCCCCCGCGGCCAAACCACCCAGACCCGGGCAGGCCACCCCGGCCGATCCCGCTCCCCAGCCCCTGGATATCTCCCCCCCGACCCGTCCGGCCCCTGGAGAGACCCGGGTGGATGAGCCGGACGACGAGGCCGCCCGTCTGGCCCGGACCGTGGTGGCCGACATTTTAAGCCGCCTGGGGCTGGCCGCGGATCTGACCCTGGCGCGCCTGGGCTCCCGGCTGGTGGTGAGCCTTGACGGGCCGGACCGGGCCCTTCTGATCGGCTCCCGGGGCGCGACCCTGGAAGCCCTCTCGCTTCTGGCCTCCAAGATAGTGGCCAAAAAATGCCCGGGCGAAGGCGCCCGGCTGATCCTGGACGTGGCCGACTATCGTTTCCGCCGCCACAACCAGGTGCTGGAAAATTTAAGGCGGGAGGTTGAAGCGGTGCGGCGCACCGGTCAGCCCCAGCCCCTGTCGGGCCTGGGCGCGGCGGACCGGCGCCTGGTCCGCCTGGCCCTCAAGCCCGTCAGGGATCTGGAACTGAAGCCCGGGCGGGGCCAGGAAGGCCTGGTCCTGGTCCCGGCCGTGGCCGGCCCGGGGCCTTCCGGCCGCCGGCGCAAAAAGCCGAAAGGCGAAACGCGGTGAAGGGTGAGGTTATGGTTCTTACTCGGCGTCGGCTGGCGGCCCGCCTCAAGGAGCTTAGGCCGGACTGGCCCCTGGAACTGACCCGGGCGGCCGTGGAGGAGATAATCCTGGCCCTGGTCGAAGCCCTGGCCGGGGGCCGCCCGGTGGTCTTAAACGGTTTCGGCCGTTTCGAGGTGCGGCGTTACCAGGGTCCGCGCAAGAGGGTGGGGCTGGTCTTCCGTCCCGGGGCCCGCCTCCGGGCCAGGGTCCAGGCGGTCCTGGCCGGCCTGTTGTTCCTGGCCGCGCTGGCCTCCGGCCCGGCCTGGGCCCAGGAGGAGGAGGACGACTTTCCCTTCTGGATCCCGGAGCTGGAGAGCGATTTCCAGGCCCCGGCCCCTGTTCCGGAACCCGGCCCGGAACCCGACCCGGAAGGGACTATCCCGAGGGATCCCGATCTCCCGGCCCTGGTGCTGGACCCGGACCCCAGCCCTGAAAATATCGGCCCCGACCCCAACGAGGGCGCCCCGGGGGAGGGGGAGGTTGATCTTTCGGCCCCGGGCATGACCGGCTCCAGCGGCGGCACCATCCCCATTATTCTGGTCGAGGCGGCCTACCTGGCCCATCGGAAGGGCGATTTCCAGGCGGCCATAGACGGCTACAC